>JAGGSO010000028.1 GCA_021159055.1 Candidatus Bipolaricaulota bacterium
ATACAGGGCAAGGGAGGGTAATCGAGATGGGGATGTTGTTTCACCTCTTCGCAAGCTTCTTCTTGATCGGGATAAGCGCTTATGGCGGGGGGATCGCCACCATCGCGCTCATCCAACATGAGATCGTCGCAGTGCACGGATGGCTGACTGCAACCCAGATGCGCGATGTCATCCCCATCGCCCAGATGACGCCGGGGCCGATCGCGATCAACTCCGCCACACTGACCGGCTACAAGATCTGTGGGATCGGCGGCGCCATTCTCGCCTCGCTCGCCGTGATCACCCCTGGGATCCTCCTTCTGATCGGGTACACCCTCACCGTATCCCACCTGCGCTCAAAAGATACTCTCAACCGCGTGAAGTTGGCGCTGCACCCGGGAATCCTCGCCCTTATCATCTATTCCGTCTACACCTTTGGATCGGTCTCCATCGATGGACTCACCACCGGCGGGATCGCTGCCGCTGCGTTCCTCGCCATGCTGTTCGCCGGAAGGAGAGTGCACCCGGTGCTCATCATCATCGCAGCGGGCCTGCTGGGGATCGCCATCTTCCATTGACCGACCACAGCGTACGTGGGATAATCCTCGCCGAAGATGAAGATCACGATTCTGACAACCGGTGGTACGATCGAAAAGACGTACAACGAACATGATGGTTCGCTCCGCAACTACCACACCATCCTCCCGAAGATGCTCTCCACCCTCCGTCTCCCCGACCTCGACGTCACCTACAAGAAGGTCGTGTTCAAGGACTCACTTGAGATGACCGAGGAGGATCGCCGCAGGATCTTGGACGAGGTGCGCCGGATGCTCCCAGAGTCGGATGCGATCGTGATCCTGCACGGGACCGACACCCTGTCCAAGACAGGAGAACTACTGCATCGGGAACTGGCGGAACTCCGGATCCCGATCATCCTCACCGGGGCGATGCGCCCGTACGAATTCCGCGACACCGACGCGGTGCAGAACGTGACCGAGTCCCTACTCGCCGCCCGCCTCATCCCACCCGGAGTCTACGTAGTGATGCACAACCGCGTCCTCCGCTTCCCCGGGGTGGTGAAGGACCACGACCGTCTCACGTTCACAAAGCCTTAAGCAGGGTCCTCTTTTTCGATGGAAGGCGAGGCAGACGATGTTTAAATACAAGCGGTTCCTGAGCGGCATGTTTTTCTTGGTGGGTTATGTGGCGCTGACCACCGTCTTATGCGCGGGGATCCAAACGGGCAGCTTCACGATTGCAGCATTCAACGCGGAGTGGCTGTTCGACGGGGTGAACGACCGCTTCGCTCCCTGGACAAGCCCGACCGCGGCTGATGCCCACCTCGCGCGGATCGGATCGGTCATCGCCGCGCTCGGGGCCGACTACGTCAGCCTCGAGGAGGTAGAGGACGCCCGCATACTGGGGCGGCTTGCCGATCTCCTCTCTGCGTTCGGGTACGAGCAGATCTTCGTCCAGGGGCGTGACACCGCGACCGGACAGGACGTCGCCGCTCTGTCCCGCATCCCTCCGGACCGGGTCGGACGAACGGACGCGCGGGCGAAGTACCCGATATTCAGTTCTAATCTAACTTGCAAGAGCGGGAGCAAAGGGGTTTCCAAGAACTACTGGGCCGAGCTCGAGATTGGGGTGATCCCGGTAACGGTTATTGGGGTCCACTTCCTCGCCTTCCCCGACCGCTGCGACCGGGCGGTGAAGCGCGAGGCCCAGGCGCTGGTAATCGCGCGCCTGGCACGGGACGCGCTTCGCCAGGGGCGGGAAGTGATCGTACTCGGCGACATGAATGACTTCGACGGAACAGTGCTTGACGCAAGCTCAGACCGCCCGATCTCGATCGTACTCAAAACCCTCAAGGATCCTGATCCGACCCGTCCCGGAGACGAGCTGCACAATGCCTGCGATCGCATCCCCCAGTCCGAGCGCTACACCGCGTGGTACGATCGGAACAGGAACGGGCGGTACGATCCGGGGGATGCGCTCTCCCAGATCGACTTCATCCTGGTCAGCTCCGGTCTGTACTCCCGCCTCACGGAGGTGCAGATCGATCACTCCGCCCCACCGGGGTGGGCGTCGGACCACTGGCCGGTCGTGGTCACGTTCTGCTACGACGAAGAGAACATCGCCTATGGAGAGCCGTGACCGGAGATCAGGGTTCCCCTCCGTCAGTATCGTGCACGCCTTGCGTTCTGCCACATTGGGGCATAACATCCGGACAAGGAGGAAAGGGATGAAGCTTCTCTTGGTCTATGCAGAGCGATTCGGGTACCGTACAACCCTGAAGACGGTGGAGACAGCACCGGACAAGGACGAGTCCGTAGAGATCGAAGACGCGCTCGTCGGGTTCATCCACTTCGAGGCGGCGGACGAGCAAGACCCCGCTGGGATGGAGACGAAGCTCGTCAAGAACCTGAAGTGGGCGGCGCGGAAGAACGAAACGAAGCGGATCATCCTCCACTCCTTCGCCCATCTTTCTGATACCAAAGCATCCCCCGAGTTCGCCGCGCGGGTCCTCGCCGGAGCGGAGACACGGCTCAAGGACGCGGGATACGAGGCATTCCAGACCCCATTCGGTTACTTCCTCGATCTCGAGCTCTCCGCCCCCGGCCGCCCGTCGGCACGGGTATTCAAGAGCTTTTGAGCCACTCCTCTGCCTGGCGCAGCACCTGTCGGGTGTCGTCGTAGGTCAGGGTGCGAAGCGCCTCGTCGTACTCAGCCCAGCGCCAGTCCGCATGCTCCTTGGAGAGCCGCACGTCCGTCTCCTCAGTCCTCCCGAGGAAGTAGACGACCTCCTTCTCCACCGGCACGCCGCGGCGGGAAAAGGAATAGTGGCTGGCGGCGCGGAAACCGGGGACGATCTCCACATGACAGATCCCGGTCTCTTCCCGCATCTCCCGTAATGCCGCTTCCTCTTCGCTCTCCCCGGGCTCGATATGCCCCTTGGGGAGGCTCCAGTGACCGCCGTTTCGGTGGCGGAGGATCAGGTACCGCCTGTTCTCCCCTTCCCCGGAGTAGAGGACAACCCCGGCGCAGTACTCCCGCACCAGGGCGTCAGTTGATCTCGATCTCGTGGTCATTTCGGTCGTAGATACGCGGGTACAGGGCGAGGCTGCGCAGCTCCCGCAACAGGACCTTGAACGACTCGGGGAGCCCGGGCTTGGGGAACTCCTCTCCCTTCAGGATCGCCTTGTACAGCTGGATCCGCCCTCGCGTGTCGTCCGACTTCACGGTGAGCATCTCCTGCAACAGGGCCGCGGCTCCGTACGCCTCGAGCGCCCACACCTCCATCTCTCCGAGGCGCTGGCCGCCGAACTGCGCCTTCCCCCCGAGCGGCTGCTGGGTGATCAGCGCGTAGGGACCGGTCGAGCGGGCATGGATCTTCTCGTCGGCGATGTGCTCGAGCTTGAGGATGTACATGTACCCCGCAGTGATCGGGCGGGCGTACGGTTCGCCGGTCCGCCCATCGCGCAGGGTCACCTTTCCGTCGTAGTTGTCACCGTGGGCGATCCCGGCCTTCTCCCGCTCTTCATGAAGATCGTTCAGGATTTCATCCTCTTGCGCCCCGTCGAAGATCGGGGTGGCGACGTACTCGTTTCGGAGCTTGGCAAGCCAACCGAGGCTCGTCTCGAAGATCTGCCCCAGGTTCATGCGGGATGGAACCCCCATCGGGTTGAGGACGACGTCGACCGGTGTTCCGTCAGGGAGGAACGGCATCTCCTCGATCGGACGGATTGTCGAGATCACTCCCTTGTTCCCATGGCGGCCGGAGAGCTTGTCTCCGACGGAGATCGTCTTGCGCTGGGCGACGAACACCTTCACCAGCTCGTTCACCCCGGCGTCGAGCTCGTCCCCGTTCGCGCGCGAGAACTTCTTCACCTTGATCACCTTCGCCGTCCCCGACACCGGCGGCATGCGCAGCGAGGTGTTCTTCACGTTCCTCGCCCGCTCCCCGAAGATGGAGCGGAATATCTTCTCCTCCGGAGTCGGCTCGGACTCACCCTTAGGGGTGATCTTCCCCACCAGGATGTCGCCGGTGCGGACGACCGTCCCCACACGGACTATCCCGTCCTCGTCGAGGTTCTTCAGGTCCTCCTTGGAGATATTGGGGATGTCGGCGGTGATCTCCTCCGGGCCGAGCTTCGTCTCCTCTGCCTTCACCTCGAACTCCTCGATGTGAATCGAGTCGAGCAGGTTCTCGCGCACGAGCCGCTCGGAGATGACGATCGCGTCCTCGTAGTTGTACCCCTCATACGGGAGGATCGCCACCAGCAGGTTCCTCCCCAGGGCGAGCTCCCCCATGTCGCTCGACGGCCCGTCGGCGAGGAGGTCACCCTTCTTCACCTTGTCCCCGACGTGCACCACTGGGCGGTGGTGGAGGATCGTGTCCTGGTTGGAGCGCTCGAAGTTGACGAGGTGGTAGACCTTCTTCTTCCGTCCGTGTTTGACCACGATCTGACGGGCGTCGACCTCGACCACCTCTCCGTCCTCCTCGGCGACGATGAGCATCCCCGAGTCCATCGCCGCCTGAAACTCGAGTCCGGTCCCGACGAGCGGTGCCTCCGGTCGCAGTAGCGGGACGGCCTGGCGCTGCATGTTCGCCCCCATCAATGCGCGGTTGGAGTCATCATGCTCCAGGAACGGGATCAACGCGGCCGATACCCCGACGAGTGCCTTGGGGGAGACCCCGATAAAATCGACGTTCTCCGGCAGCTCGAGCCGCACCTCCTCGCGCCCGGTCCTCACCTCAACCCGCTCTCCGAGGATGCGCCCGTCGGCGTCGACCGGAGTGGTCGCCGGGGTGATCCTGTAGCGCTCTTCCTCGTCGGCCATCAGGTAGACGATCTCGTCGGTCACCCTCCCGTTCACCACCCGGCGGTAGGGGGCGACGAGGAATCCGTACTCGTTCACCCGGGCATAGACGGCAAGGGAGGTGATCAGCCCGATGTTCTGTCCCTCCGGAGTCTCGATCGGACAGATGCGCGCGTAGTGGGAGGGGTGGACATCGCGCACCTCGATCTTGGCGCGGCGCTTGGTCAACCCGCCGCCGAGCGCGTTCAACCGGCGCTTGTGGGTCAGCTCGGTAAGGGGGTTCGTCTGCTCGAGGAACTGGGAGAACCTCCCGGTGTAGAACAGCTGATTGATCGCCCCCTGCACGGTCCGGGTGGAGATGATCCGCCGGATCGTGTCCTTCTCCTCCAGGGCGTACTTGGATAGCTTATCCCGCGCGATGCGGGCCATGCGGGCGAGCCCGGTGCGGAGTGCATTTTCGGCCAGTTCTCCCGGGAGACGGACCCGCTTGTTCGCCAGGTGGTCCTTCTCGTCGATCAGCGACGGATCCTCCGGGACCCGGAGGAGGACCTTTATCGTGCGCACGATGTCGGCCGGGTAGAGGACCGGTTTCTTGAGCTGTAATCCAAGCTTCCGGTTCACCTTGAACCGTCCGACCTCGGACAGGTGATAGCTCGCCGGATGGAAGTACAGGTTCTCGAAGTACTCTCCCATCTGGGCGAGGGAGGCACGGTCGGAAGGGCGGAGGCGGTGGTAGACCATGCGCACCGCGTCCTCCTGCGTCATGACCTGGTCCTCATCCAGGGTCTTCTGGATGTACTTATCCACCAGGCGGATCGACTCGATCCCTGCCTTCTCCAGGACAGAGAGGTGCTCCTTCTGCAGCATCTCCCCTGCGGCGAGGAGGAGCTCGTCTCCCTTTTTCACCTCGACCGCGGCACGGTAGCCGACGTACGGCTCCAGCTTTTTCACGGTAACCGGGGAGACCTCAAAGCTGTAGTAGCGGCGGATCCACGCCTCGGTAAACCCGAGCGCCTTGAGAAGCACGGTAACGAGCACCTTCCCCTTCCGATCGAGGTTTGCGCGGATGAGCCCGCGGCGCGTGTCGAGGACGATCTCCAACCATGCCCCGAGCTCGGGGAGGATATGCCCCATATACTGGTTCTTATCCTCGTTCACGAAGTAAACCCCCGGGGAACGGGTGAGCTCGTTGACGAGCGCGTTGTCCGAGCCGTTGATGATGAACGTCCCCCGGTTGGTCATCATCGGAAAGTCCCCGATGTACAGCTCGGTTTCTTGAATGAGCGTATCCTCCTGGAACAGCCGGGCGGTCACCCGCAGCGGGCGGGAGTAGGTCAGGTCCTTGTCCTTACACTCCTGCTCCGTGTTGCGGGGCTCACCGAGGTAGGGATCAACGAACTCCAGCCTCAGATTGTCTTTGCCATGCCCCTCGATCGGGGATATGTCGTCGAACGCCCGCTTTATCCCCTCCGTGATGAACCGATCGAACGAATCCCGCACGTCCTGCAACAGATACGGGGGCGGAACGATCTCCTTGATCCGCCCGTACGAGCGCCGCACACGATATTCCATGATCTCCCCCAACAAAGCGCACTGCCCTAAGGCGACGAAGCCCTAAGGCAGTCCGCAACGAAACCTGTGGAAACGTCGAGACTTACTGCTTAAGTTCGATCTCAGCTCCCGCCGCCTCCAATTTCTCCTTGAGGCTCGTCGCCTCCTCCGGGCTGACCCCTTCCTTGATCACTGCCGGGAGGTTGTCGACGAGCTCCTTGCATTCCTTCAGGCCCTTGCCGGTGATCTCCTTTATCTCCTTGATGACCTGAATCTTCTTCTGGCCGGGGTTGGTAAGGACGACCTTGTACGTCTCCGGTGCGGCCTCTTCCCCGCCCTCGCCGCCGGCGGCTCCCGGGGCAGCAGCGACCGCCACCGGTGCGGCCATCGCCGCGGAGACGTTGAACCGCTCCTCGATCATCTCGACCAGATCGGCCAGGTCCTTCACGGACATGTTCTCAATTTCCTGAAGGATCTCCTCTTTACCCATTATCTACTCCTCCTTCGTTTGTTCTTCTCGTTTTATTCGGACCTCGTTGAGGACGATGGCCAGTTCCCTGATCTTCGCCTTCAACATGACCGCCAGGGCGCGCATCGGGCTCTGCAGGAGCATCGCCAACTTCGCCAGCAGCTCCTCCCGCGATGGGAGCTTGGAGTAGCGCTCGATCTCCTCCTCGGGGACGATCTCCCCCTGGAAGACCCCGCCCTTCAGGTTGTAGCGCGGGGTGTAGGTCTTGCGGCACTCCTCCGCCAGCTTGAACGCCAGCACGGGATCGTCGTACCCGACAGCGACTCCGATCGGCCCGGTGAAGAGATCGGCCAGCCCCTCGAGCCCGGCCTGCTCCGCCGCGATCCGTGCCAGGGTATCCTTGACAACGCGGAACTCCAGCCCCTGCTTCGTGAACCGCGCCCGCAACTCGACCATCTCGTTGGCCGTCAGGCCACGATAGTCGGCCAGAACCAACGCGCTGGCCCGCTCAAACATGTCTTTCAGGCGGTTTACCTCTTCTATCTTCGCTTGCGTCGGCATCTCGTACTCCTAGCCTGCTTCTTCCGCCGCCTGCAGCAGCTCCCCAAGGTCGAGGGTGATCCCCGGCCCCATCGTCGAAGAGATCGCCACCTTCTTGATGTAGCGTCCCTTCACGCCTTCCTCCGGCCGCCGGTCGAGCACGCTGCGGACAAACGCGATCAGGTTCTCCCGCAGTGCTTCCTTGTCGAACGACACCTTGCCGAATACGGAGTGAATCACCCCGTATCGATCGGTGCGGAACTCGACCATCCCCTTCTTCAGCTCGCGGATCACCCGGCCGATGTCCTTGGTGACCGTGCCCGTCTTCGGGCTCGGCATCAAGCCGCGCGGCCCCAGAATCTTACCGAGTTTTCCCACTACGGGCATCATGTCCGGAGTGGCGACGACCTTGTCGAAGTCGAGCCAGCCCTCCTGGATCTTCTTCGCCAGGTCCTCTCCCCCGACGTAATCGGCCCCTGCCTCCTCCGCCTCCTTCTGGGCTTCACCCTTGGCAAAGGCGAGGATCCGTACCGTCTTGCCGGTCCCGTGGGGGAGGGTGCACGTCCCGCGCACGATCGTTTGGCTCGGTTTGATCCCGAGGTTGATCGCGATCTCTGCGGTCTCGTCGAACCCCGCCGTAGCGGAGGCCTTCATCTTCTCGATCGCTTCATCGATACTGTAGGCACGTTGCCGCTCGATCAGAGCGGCCGCTGCCGCGTAACGCTTTCCGTGTTTCACGACTCGACCACCTCAACGCCCATGTTCCTCGCCGTCCCCTTGATGATCTCGATCGCCGATTCGAGCTTGTAGGTGTTCAAATCGGGGAGCTTGCGCTCGGCAATCCGCCGCACCTGCTCCATCGAGATCTTGGCGACCTTCACTCGGTTCGGCTCCGGAGACCCAGATTTTATCCCCGCCGCCATTTTAATCAACTCCGCTGCCGGCGGCTGCTTGAGGACGAAGTCGAACGTGTGATCCATGTACACCGAGATGACGACCGGGATGATCACCCCCGGGGTCTCGTTCTTCGTCGCCTCGTTGAACTTCTTGCAGAAGTCCATGATGTTCAGCTTGTGCTCACCCAGTGCCGGACCGACCGGAGGGGCCGGAGTCGCCTGCCCCGCTGGGATCTGCAGGTTTATCTTCGCTACTACTTTCTTGGCCATCCTACCTCCTACCCCAAATTACAGCTTCTCAATCCCCTCGAACCCGAGCCGCACCGGAGTCTCCCGCCCGAAGATCTTCACCATCACCGTCACTTCCTCGGCTTCCTTGTCGATCTCCTTGATCTCCCCGGTGAAGTCGGCGAACGGGCCTTCCACGATCTCCACGACCTCGCCCACGTTGAAGTCGACCTCGATCTTCGGCTCTCCGCTACCGCCAGCCGGAGCACCCGCTCCCGCCGGGATCTCGAGCAGGCCGGCCTTCCGCTTGATCAGGCGCATCTCCGGCCCCTCGATCGGCATCGGCTTGAACTTGGAGCCGACGTAGCGGACCGCGCCGCGGACCCCGTCGATCAGCTCCATCATCTGCTCGTCGTCCAACCCCATGCGCGCGAACACGTATCCCGGAAACAGGCGCCGCTTCTCGATCCGCTGGATCGTAACCACGCGCTTGTCCTTGTACTCCTTCACCTTAAGGAGCCCGGTGGCGCGGCTCTGAATATGGTCTTCCTTCTCGATGAGATCGCCCTTCTTGAGCTTCGCCCCCTCACGCGCTTTAACGAGCACCTTCTCCGGGATGATGCGGGTCTTCGTCTTTCCGTTCTTGTACTCAAACGTCACCCGCCGCACCTTGTCCCGCAGCACGATCTTCCCCTTGTTCGCCACCGTGTACCGCTCATCGGAGTCGATGGTGAGGGGAACGCCGTTTCTGATCTTCTCCCCCACCCGGATGTCGCGGCGTATCTTCTTATCCGCCGGGATGAGGTAGACCTCCTCGTTCCGGTTCGTCATCTCAATAATCACTCGCTGCAATGGTTCAGACTTAACGATCGTGGCGTCCTCTTCCATGTGCTTGGGAGGCTTGCGCGCGATCACATCGCCACGAGCGATCCGTTCGTTCGGTTTGGCAACGAGATCGTACTCGTACGGGACCCGGTACTCCATTCCCCCGCCCCGCCGGGAGCGGGAGGTGATCACCTCCTCCACCGGGACGAGGAAGAACGTCTCCTCCCCGTCCACGTTGAATCGTTCGAACGCCTTCTCCCAGCCGAGCTTGCGTACACGCTCGTTCAGGTCCTCTTTGACCTTCAGCTCCGAGCCGGCATAGGTTTGAATGGCGTACCATTTCTTCATGCGCATGGTTCTCCGCCTCTACCGGACCAGGACCCTGAGGATGGCTTCGATGATCCGATCCACTCCCCAGATGTAGAGGGTGAGGACAAAGACGAGGATGATGACCAATATGGTGAATGAGATGACCTCCTGACGGGTCGGCCAGCTCACCCGCTTGACCTCGTTGCGGACCCCTTGCAGGTAATTTTTTAACTTCTCAACCATCCACTCTCTCCTTCAATTGCGGTTCTAACAGGCCCGGGAGGACTCGAACCCCCAGCCTTCCGATTTGGAGTCGGACGCTCTGCCAGTTGAGCTACGGGCCTATGGTCTAGTTTCCTAGACCTCCTTGTGCAGGGTGTGTCGCTGGCAGTGGCGGCAGTACTTGTTCAACTGCAACTTATCCGGGGTATTCCGCTTGTTCCGCTTCGTGTGATAGTTGCGCCGCCCACACTCGCTGCACGCGAGCGTGACCGTGATGACGACTTCCCCTTTCTTGGCCATGATCTATCCCTTATTCGATGATCTTGGTGACAACGCCGGCCCCGACGGTGCGCCCGCCCTCGCGGATCGCGAACCGGAGCCCCTCATCCATCGCCACGTGGTGGATCAGCTCAGCGATGATCTTGACGTTATCGCCCGGCATCACCATCTCCACCCCTTCGGGGAGGTGAACCGTACCGGTCACGTCGGTGGTGCGGAAGAAGAACTGCGGCTTATACCCGTCGAAGAACGGGGTGTGGCGTCCGCCTTCGTCCTTGCTCAGGATGTACACCTCGCCCTCGAACTTCGTGTGCGGGGTGATCGTCTTCGGTGCAGCCACGACCTGCCCGCGCTGTACCTCGTCCTTCTCGATTCCGCGCAGAAGGATCCCCACGTTGTCACCCGCGATCGCGTAGTCGAGCGTCTTGTTGAACATCTCCAGGCTGGTGGCGACCGTCTTTTTGATTTCATCGCTGATCCCGACGATCTCCACCTCCATCCCCGGAGTGATCTTGCCGCGCTCGACGCGCCCGGTCACCACGGTACCGCGCCCCTTGATGGAGAAGATGTCCTCGATCGGCATCAGGAACGGCTTGTCCTCCTCGCGGTCCGGGAGCGGGATGTAGTTGTCCACCGCCTCCATCAGCTCGAGGATCGGCTTGCACTCCGGCGAGTTCGGATCGCCGCTCTCCATCGCCTTCAGGGCCGAGCCGCGGATCACCGGGACCTCGTCGCCCGGGAACTCGTACTCGTTGAGGAGCTCGCGCACCTCCATCTCCACCAGGTCGATCAGCTCGGGATCGTCGACCATGTCGATCTTGTTGAGGAACACGACGATCGCCGGCACGTTCACCTGACGAGCGAGGAGCACGTGCTCGCGCGTCTGGGGCATCGGTCCGTCCGTCGCCGCGACGACGAGGATCGCCCCGTCCATCTGAGCGGCACCGGTGATCATGTTCTTGATGTAGTCAGCGTGCCCCGGGCAGTCGATGTGCGCGTAGTGACGGTTCTCCGTCTCGTACTCGACGTGCCGCACGTTGATCGTGATTCCGCGCTCCTTCTCCTCCGGCGCGTTATCGATATCGTAGAAGTCGAGCGCCTTCGCCTTACCCTGCGCGGCGAGCACCTTGGTGATCGCCGAGGTGAGCGTCGTCTTCCCGTGATCGATATGTCCGATCGTTCCGATGTTCAGGTGAGGCTTCGTCCTCTCAAAATGCTCTTTTGCCATCTTCTTAAACCTCCTGTTGATCTTGGCGCGACGTTTATTTCGCTTGATGGCCGCTCCCGCCGCAAGCAAAAGCCCGCGATCGGAGTCGAACCGATGACCTCCCCCTTACCAAGGGGGTGCTCTACCGCCTGAGCTACACGGGCATTCGACCGTCACAAAACTATAGTGTAACCGAAAGCCCAAACGACCGCCAATTGGAGGGGGAGGGATTCGAACCCCCGAAGGCGTCCGCCAACGGATTTACAGTCCGCCCCGTTTGGCCACTTCGGTACCCCTCCAACAAATAACAACCGGAGCCAGCGGCCAGACTCGAACTGGCAACCTACTGATTACAAGTCAGTTGCTCTACCAATTGAGCTACGCTGGCGCAAAGCCGATTGGGCGTTATTGTAACTTGCGGCCTCAACCGTGTCAAGACGCGATCCGATGCGGGATTAGACTGGGGTCACCGACGCGGTCCGCGCGCACCTGAAAGCGGAAAATCCCGGGAGAATTGCGGTTCGCGATCGGGATAAACGCCGAGCATGCCTCCTCTGCCGATGCCCCGTCACCGGGCGATCCAATCGAGGAGGGAATGGAGCCGGGCGCAGTCATCGCATTGCAATCGTACCAGAGCAAGGCTCGGGGGAAGAAACGATCGGGGAGACTATCGAGGGTCGGCGCGATTTGCGGTCGAGGATTTCTGGTTACGGCCACGGCGCAGCCCAATTTCTGATCTTTACCTAACTTGACAAGCCCGGTCGAGTTATTCTATTATGTTTTTATGAAGATTTCCCTGATTATCTTGGTAATTCTGTTCGGCCTCCTCCCCTGCTTCTTCGGGGTCTCCCAACAAGCCAGCCCGGTATGGATCCTATCGATCGACAGGGAGATCGGGAGGGGGACGGTTTCTTACGTGCGCGAGGGGCTGAGCGAGGCGGAGGCGGAAGGGGCCCAGGCGGTGGTGTTTGTCCTCTCCACCCCGGGCGGCTACCTCGACTCGGCCGGCGCGATTCGGAACGCGATCCTCGATGCGCAGATCCCGACGATCGCCTACGTCGACCGCGAGGCCTACTCCGCCGGTGCACTCCTTGCCATCGCTTGTGAGAGGATCTACTTTGCCCCCGGCGGGGTGATGGGCGCAGCCACTCCGGTCTATTTTGAGGGAGGAAAGCCGGTGGAAGCGCCGGAGAAGATCGTTTCGGCGACGCGGAAGCTCTTCCGCGCCACGGCCGAGGTGCGAGCCCGCCCGCCGGAGATCGCCGAGGCGATGGTCGATCGCGACGTAGCGATCGAGGGGCTGATCGAGTCGGGGAAGCTCCTCACCCTGACCGCCGATGAGGCGTTGCAGTGGGGCTACTCCGACGGGGAGGCCGAAAGCCTGGAGGCGGTCCTGAGGGCGGAAGGGCTCGGCGGAGCAAAGACGGTTCGCTTCTCCCGGCGGTGGATCGACGGCGTAGTGGAGACCCTGACCATCCCCTGGATCGGGGCGATCCTGATCACCGTCGGGATACTCGGCCTGATCGTGGAGATGCTGATCCCGGGGTTCGGGGTGTCGGGGATCGTCGGGATCCTCTCCCTGGGCGTGTTCTTCTGGTCCCATTTCATCGTCGGGCTCGCCGGGTGGGAGTCGGTCATCTTCCTCCTCGCCGGGCTGGTGGCAATACTCCTTGAGATATTCGTCTTCACCGCCTCCGACTTCGGGCTGGCCGGCCTGACCGGCCTCGTGTTGATCGGTCTCGGCTTCTACACGTCGATGGTCGGCCCGTTCACCGAACCGGGAGCCGCCGGGCGGGCGGTGGGAGCGGTCTCAGGGGGGATTGCAGTCGCTCTCGTGGGGGTTGTGGTCCTGATCACCCGGCTCCCGAAGACGCGCCTCCGCTTCGGCGGGGTGATCCTGGCACAGGCGATCACTGGGAAAGCGTTTCCCAAGACACGAAAAGAAGGGACGGAAAGCCTCTGGGTAGGGCGCGAGGGGACGGCGATGACCGACCTCCGCCCGGTGGGGAAAGGCCGATTCAACGGCGAGATAACCGATGTCGTGTGTGAAGAGGGGTACCTTCCCAAGGGGACCCCAATCGTGGTAAGAAAGGATGAGGGCTACCGGAAGGTCGTCCGAAAGAAAGGGGAGGGGAAATAAGATGGTGACTTATCTAATACCTGGTATAGCGATTCTTCTTGTTCTGTGGTTGTTCTTCTACTTCGTGCCCGTCGGCCTGTGGATTTCTGCATTGGCCGCTGGGGTGCCGGTCGGACCGCTGACGCTTGTTGGAATGCGGCTCCGGAAGGTCAACCCGCACCGGGTGATCGGGCCGATGATCGCGGCTTGGAAGGCGGGGATTCAGCTTGCGGCTTCGGATCTCGAAGCCCACTATCTGGCTGGAGGGAACGTCGACAGGGTCGTACGAGCACTGATCTCGGCCGACAAGGCGGAGATCCCGCTCAACTTCCAGCGGGCGGCGGCGATCGACCTCGCCGGGCGCGACGTCCTCGATGCAGTGACGATGTCGGTCAATCCCCGCGTGATCGAGACCCCGAAGGTCGGCGCAGTCGCCGCCGACGGGATCCAGTTGTTCGCCATCGCCAGAGTGACGGTCCGGGCGAACATCGACCGGCTCGTGGGAGGGGCGACCGAGGAGACGATACTCGCCCGGGTGGGCGAGGGGATCGTCTCGGCGATCGGATCGGCCCGATCGCACAAGGAGGTCCTGGAAAACCCGGACAAGATCTCTACCCTCGTCCTCAACAAGGGGCTCGACTCGGGGACGGCGTTCGAGATCCTGTCGATCGACATCGCCGACGTCGACGTGGGGAAGAACATCGGCGCAATGCTCCAGACCGATCAGGCTGAGGCCGACCTGAAGGTCGCCCGGGCCAAGGCCGAGGGGCGGAGAGCGATGGCCGTCGCCAAGGAGCAGGAGATGCGGGCGGCGGTGGTCGAGGCCGAGGCGGAGGTCCCCCGCGCGATCGCCGAGGCGTTCAGGTCTGGCAACCTCGGGGTAATGGACTACTACCGCCTCCGCAACATCCAGGCCGACACCCAGATGCGCGAGGGATTAGGAAAGAAGGGCGAAGAGAAGCCCCATCGTGAGGAGAAGAAGGCGTGATCGCTGAAGAGAAGCTGATCGAGCTCATCCAACAGCTCCTGGAGGAGGACGCGCGGGTCGCCCTCGTCCTGGCGGAGATCATCGGCCCCCCGCCCGGGCTGGGGGCCTCGCCCCCTCGCCTCTGGGAGGATCCCAACAGAGAGATAAACGGGCTGTAAGGAGGATATCGCCGAGATCGACAAAGGACCGTGGGAATCGCTGATCTTCCTCATGGCTCCATGCTTAGAGCCTGTGTGCCTAAGGATGGCCAGAGATCTTTGGTCGACTCGGCCAAAGTTCTAAGCCAAACCCGTTAGCCGGCCTTTATCGAGAGAGGCTCTGTTTTGCCTGACACGTTTAGGTCCCCGACGGTGCATGTTGCCTCTATTGTGGTCGTCCTAAGCCATGTTGGAGCATCCGCTTTGGCGATAACTTCTATCCCGGCCACGCCGTTAGAATCGGTCGTAACGGAACCCGAAACTGGCTCGAAGATGACGTACCGGCTCGGTGAAGAAAAGACCACGGACACCCCGGCGATGGAGGCACTGGTTCCGGGGATGCTGATCTTGTATTCGACCCTGCTCGTCGTTCCTGTTATCGCCTCTGGAACGGCTCCGAACGCGCCTGCGATCTCGACCTTCCCCGAACCACCGGTCCACGACCCAATGAAAAACGCCAGGGTTATCAACCCGGCAGCAGTGACGGAAAGACCAATGAGCCCGATGACACTGAATCGCTTTTTCATGTTTTCTCCTTTTTGAAAACCTGAATTTTGAAACAAGAATATGATACTACTTAAGGATCATGTTTACAAAAAATCAACATCGGCCCGGTATCGATAAACCGCGGGCAAGGATCTGAACTCGGCGGGTGGGGGTGGAGAAGAGCTCCTCCACGTCCTGACTCGCGCGGGCTGCGGGCCATACAGCAAATGTCCACGTCATTGCACCGCAGAACGGCCCATTGATAACCTACACAGGGAGATTTCCACCGGGGCACCGCGCGGGAGGGAGGCCTGGTAGTGCCGGCCGATCACGCCCCCGCCCGTGGCGATCTCGTCTGGCTGGCGTTCGATCCCCTGGCAGGAGATGAGGAAGCAGGACTTTGCCCGGCTCTTGCGATCTCCCCGGTGGATACAACCGGAAAGTCGGTCCGTGATGCCTCAAAAGAGTGGGTTACCGAAGGGCTAGGCGGTGCCTCAGAATTTAGGTTACCCATTGCACCTTTACAGCTTACTCAGGTTCTTGTTTATAAACGACCTCCGTTGGATCCCCCGCAGCAAGCCATGGGGAGGCAAGCTCCGCCACTACAGAAAACGACAACGCTGTGGATAAACACATCTTACGTAGTTCCCACGGATGTAGCGTCGCACCCTGTGTGCGACGAAACGGACCGGCGGGTACAGGGCCCGCCGCTACGTAAGGTCGAATATCCCGTCCCGTCGCCCCTTGTCTGCGACGTTTCGATAGCGATTCCGATGATGGCGGGGACAAGCCCCGCCACTACGAAAAATCGCGGCGTTCGTAGCAGCGCAGCTTGTCTGCGACAATGTCTTCCGATACCCAGGTGACGCATGTCCGATCAACCTTCTCACTGCTGCTCAGTTCTCATGCTCGATGTGGACCTGAATACTGTTGCGGGTCACCTTTCCCTCCTTCCCGGTCGGGTAACCCAAATTTTGAGGAATTCGTCCCGACTTCGGTAACTTTTTCAATGAGGCACTTCGCGGTCTTGCGCTGTTCTGCCCGATAGCATAGAAGGTAAAGCTTACCCGTTCGAGG
>JAGGSO010000029.1 GCA_021159055.1 Candidatus Bipolaricaulota bacterium
GCGTCGCCCCGGCCATATGGTCGGGGCGATTTCTTTTATAATCGAAGGTGAAAGGAGGATATTATGCAGATCGGCGCAGTGAAGCGTGTACGCTTAGGAGAGCTCCCCACTCCACTCCAAGAGATGGCCAACCTGGAAAAGGTGCTGGGGGGACCGCGCCTCTTCATCAAGCGAGATGATCTAACCGGTTTGGGAACGGGGGGAAATAAGCTGCGCAAGTTGGAGTACGCGCTCGCAGAGGCGATGGAACTCGGTGCGACTGCCGTCGTCACCACCGGTGCGGTCCAGAGCAATCATGCCCAGTTGACCGCAGCCGCCGCCAACCGACTCGGGATGAAGACGTTTCTGATCCTGAAGGGAGACAAGCCGCATCAGCCGAGCGGAAACCTGTTTCTGGACAGGCTGCTGGGAGTGGAGGAGATCAGGTATGTAGCAGTCCCATCCGACTCCGGCAAGGAGGAGTTCGAATCCCTGTTGCAGAACGAGGTCGACCGCTTGATGGCGGAACTACGGAAACGAGGTGAAGTCCCCTACTACATTCCGAACGGATGCAAGGCGATCCACGGTGCCCTCGGCTACGCCGGGTGCGTGTACGAGATCGTGGGACAACTTCGGGCTATGAACCTCGCCCCGAACTACATAGTTACCGCGTGCGGAACGAGCGGAACGCAAACCGGGTTAGTCCTCGGTTCGATCCTGTACGGGCAGGGTGAGATCAAGGTCCTAGGAATGAGCGTCTCTGAGAAACGGGACAAACTTGAGGAAAGGATCCGGCGCAATCTGAGGGAGGCAGCGGCGTTTCTCGAGTTGCGGATCGAAGAAGATGCACTTCAGGACGCAGCCGTCGTCTACGATGAGTACATCGGAGAAGGTTACGGAAAACCGACCGACGCGATGAGGGAGGCTGTGCGGCTCGTGGCAAGCGAAGAAGGGATCATCCTTGATCCAGTGTATACCGGCAAGGCGATGTCCGGACTGATCGACCTCGTCCATCGCGGCTCCTTCTCCCGGGATGACGTGGTCGTTTTCCTTCACACCGGCGGAATCGGAGGGCTGTTCGCAACACACCAGGTCGAGACACTCGTGGACTAAGCATTAGGATGCTTCACAATTTCTCTCGGTTCTGCTATAGTAAGGCGAGGAGGCATAATGGTCATATCGGAAGTCCGTGTTTACAGTTATCCGATAAAGCTCCCCCATCCGTTTAAGACGTCTCTCGGTGAGACGAGTGAAAAAGAAGAGATCGTAGTACAGATACTGGACGAGAGTGGACGGGCCGGATGGGGGGAGGCGTCCCCGA
>JAGGSO010000030.1 GCA_021159055.1 Candidatus Bipolaricaulota bacterium
GGAGGTCAGTATGCACAATCGACTTTTCACCCCCGGCCCGACCGAGGTCCGGCCGGAGATTCTGAAGGAGCTTTCCACTCCCCAAGTCCATCACCGCTCGCCCGAGTTCTCGGCCCTCTATGCCGAGATCCAGCCGAAGCTGCAGAAGCTTCTCTACACCCAGAACCCGGTCTTTCTGTTCACCTCGTCCTCAACCGGCGCGATGGAGGCGGCGGTGACGAACCTGGTCGCCAAGCGCTGCCTGAACCTGGTGAACGGCGCGTTCTCCAAGCGCTGGCACGATATCACCGTCGGAAACGGCGTCCCGTGTGATGCGTTCGAGATCGAGTGGAACATCGCGATCAAGCCGGAGATGGTGGACGAACAACTGAAGACCGGCAAGTACGACGCGGTCACCCTCGTCCTCAACGAGACCTCGACCGGGATGATGAACCCGGTGGCCGAGATCGCGGAAGTGGTGAAGCAATATCCCGACGTGTTCCTGCTCGTCGACGCGGTGAGCGGGATGGCCGGGGTGAAGATCGAGACCGATGCGTGGGGGATAGATTTCGTCCTCGCCGGGGTGCAGAAGGCGTTTGCCCTCCCGGCCGGGCTCACCGTCGCCGCGGTATCCGAGCGGGCACTCGAGCGGGCGAAGACCGTCCCGCCGCGCAGCTACTACTTCAACTTGAACAACATGTACAAGTACCACCAGAAAAACCAGACCCCGTCCACGCCGGCGATCCCGCACCTCTTCGCCCTGAACGCCCAGCTCGACGCCTTCCTCGCCGAGGGGCTGGAGGAGCGGTTCGCCCGCCACGAGCGGATGGCGAAGATCGTGCAGGACTGGGCGAAGAAGTACTTCGACATCTACCCGGAGGAGGGGTACTGGTCGAAGACCCTCACCTGCGTGAAGAACACGCGCGGGATCTCGGTGAAGGACCTGATCGACCGGTTGGTGCACGACTACCACGTGCGCATCTCGAACGGCTACGGCGCGATCAAGGAAAAGACGTTCCGCATCGCCCACATGGGTGACACCCAGCCCGACGAGATCCGCGGGCTGCTCGCGGCGATCGAGGAAGTCCTCGGACTGTAAAGGAGGGAAAGATGGCGTTTCGTGTGCTTGTTTCCGATCCGCTCGCGAAAGACGCGGTGGAGGAGATGAAGGGTGCGGGGCTGGCGGTCGACGTGAAGACCGACATGTCCCCGGAGGAGCTCATCGCGACGATCCCGGATTACGCGGCGATCGTGGTGCGGAGCGCAACCAAGGTGCGCAAGGAAGTGATCGACGCGGCGACGAACCTGAAACTGATCGTCCGCGCCGGGGTCGGGCTCGACAATATCGACGTCGACTACGCCAAGTCCAAGGGGATCGAGGTGCGGAACACCCCCGGCGCGAGCACGAACTCGGTCGCCGAGCTAGCGCTCGGCCACATCCTGTCGCTCGCCCGCCACATCGGGCGCGGCACCGTCTCTCTCAGAGCCGGCAAGTGGGAGAAGAAGGCGCTCAAGGGGGTGGAGATCACGGGGAAGACCCTTGGGATCGTGGGAATCGGCCGGATCGGTCAGGCCCTCGCCAAGAAAGCGCACGCCCTCGGGATGAGCGTGATCGCGTTCGACAAGTTCGTGAGCGAGTCACCGCTTCCCGAGATCGTGACGATGGTCCCGTTTGCGGAGCTCCTGGCAAGAAGCGATTTCATCTCGCTTCACATCCCGTTCGACCCCAACGAGGGCGCGACGATCGGGAAGAACGAGTTCGAGATGATGAAGGACGGTGTCCGGATCGTGAACTGCGCCCGCGGCGGGGTGATCGACGAGGACGCGCTGGCGGATGCGCTCGCAAGCGGGAAGGTGGCCGGGGCGGCGCTCGACGTGTTCGCGACCGAGCCGCCGGACGTGAACTCCCCGCTGTTCAGACAGGAGAACCTGTCCCTCACCCCGCACATCGGGGCATCGACCGTGGAGGCCCAGGCCCGGGTCGGGAGCGAGGCGGCGAAGATCGTGATCGAGTTCGCAAAATCAGCCTAGGAGGAGCGATGGCGCAGATCATTCCGTTCCGCGGATACCGCTACAACCCTGAGATCGTCGGGGATATCAGCGCGGTCGTGACCCAGCCGTACGACCGCATCGGCGAAAAGGAGCAGGAGATCTACTACGCACGCAGCCCGTACAACATCGTGCGCATCATCAAGGGGAAACCGCAGCCGGGCGATGACGGGGAGAACGTCTACACCCGCGCGGCGCGGTTCCTGTCCGAATGGATCGAGAAGGGAGTCCTGAAACGCGATTCCACCCCGTCGTTCTACGCCTACCATCAGGAGTACACGTTCAACGGGGAGAGGCTCGTGCGCAAGGGAGTAATCGCTCTGGGTAAGCTCGAACCGGAGAAGGTGCACGCCCACGAGCGGACGCTCAAGGGGCCGAAGGAGGACCGACTGAAGCTGATGCGCGCGACCGAGGCGAACTTCGGGCACATCTTCATGCTCTACTCCGATCCGGCCCGCCGCGCCGATGCCGCTCTTGCGGGAGCGATCGACGGTGTCCCCCCGACGATCGCGGCGACCGACGATTTCGGCAATGTCCATCGCGTGTGGCGGATCACCGATTCCGGGGTGATCTCCGCGGTGCAGGACGCGCTCGCGGATAAGGATCTGTACATCGCCGACGGCCACCACCGCTACGAGACCGCGGTCAACTTCATGCGGGAGTGCCTGGAGAAGGGATGGCGCCCGGCCGCGCCGGAGTCGTTCGATCATCGGATGATGACCCTGTTCAACATCGACGAGCCGGGAATGACGATCCGCCCGATCCACCGGCTGGTGCACGGGATCCCGGACTTCGATCCGGCGGAGTTCATCGCGCGGGCGCGGGAGGACTTCGAGGTCGTCGAGCACTCAGACCGCGCGGCGATGGAGGAGGCAGTGAAACAGGGCAAGGCCCGGCACACCTTTGGGGTGTACACTGGAGGCAAGTTTTACACCTTTACCCTGCGCGACGAGTCGCTGATGGACCGGCTGATCGAGGGGCATTCATCCGATTGGAAGCGGCTCGACGTCGCGATCCTCCACGCCGCGATCCTCGAGCGGCTCCTCGGGATCGATGCAACAGCGCTGGAGGAGCAGCGGAACATCACCTACACCCGCGATCCGGATGCCGCGATCGAGGCTGTCGACTCCGGGGCCGAGCAGATCTTCTTCCTCCTCAACCCGACGAGCCCGCAGGAGGTGATCCGGGTCGCCGATCACGGGGAGAAGATGCCGCAGAAATCGACCGACTTCTACCCCAAGCTCCTCACCGGACTTGTCATTTCCAAGATGGAGATCGACAAGGGGTGAACCTCCGCGATCTGGCCCGGTCGCGGAGATCGGTGCGCCGGTTCCGGACCGGGCCGGTATCGGATGATGCGATCCGCCGGATCATCGCCGCCGGTCGCCTCGCCCCGTCGGGGGCGAACCACCAGCCATGGCGGTTCGTGGTGGTGGACGATCCGGGGACGCCACGGCGGTCGATCGAGGAGATCGCGTTCCGCAACGGTTCGGGGATCCGCTCTAGTGGTGCTCCATCCGCGCTCCGGCCCCGAGCCCGGGGATGTGCACCTTCCGCTCGAGCAGGCGTAAGAGCTGGGTGACGATGAACACGAGCGCCAGGTAGAACAAGGCGACGACGATGAACACCTCGAAGTAGCGGAAGTTGCGCGCCGCGATCCGGTATCCCGTCCCCATCAGGTCGAGGACGGTGACCATGTACACGATCGAGGTGTACTTGAGCATGAGGATCAACTCGTTCGACCAAGACGGGATCACGATCCGGAGCGCCTGGGGGAGGATGACGTAGCGGATCGCCTGCGGAAGGCTCATCCCCACCGACCGGGCCGCCATCAGTTGTCCTCCCCGCACCGCCTGGATCGCGCCGCGGAAGTACTCGGCCTGGTAGGCGGCGGTGTTCAACCCCAGCGCAAGGATCCCGCTCAGGATCGGAGGTAAGGAGATCCCCCATGTCGGCAGGCCGAAGTAGACCAAGAACAATTGCACCAGGAGGGGAGTCCCGCGGAAGAACTGGATGTAGATTGCGGCTGGGAGGCTCAACCATCGGGAGCCGTACACCCGCGCCATGGCGAGGAAGAGCCCAAGTACGATCCCGATCGCGATGCAGATAACCGTGATCTCAATCGTGATCACGAGCCCATTTGCCAATTGAGGAAGCCAGTTCCACTCGAACACGAGCTCCATCAGGCCGTCTCCCCGTAAAGCTCGGTGATCTTGTGCAGGAACTCCCCGGTGCGGGCGTGCTTGGGCGCGTTGAACAGCTGATCGGGGGGGCCCTGCTCCACGATCACCCCGTGCTCCATGAAGATGATCTCGTCGGCGACCGAGCGGGCGAACCCCATCTCGTGCGAGACGACGAGCATCGTCATCCCCTCCTTGGCCAGCTCGATCATCACCGTAAGGACCTCCCCGATCAGCTCGGGGTCGAGGGCGCTCGTCGGCTCGTCGAACAGGATCAGCTTGGGGGACATGGCAAGGGCACGGGCGATGGAGACGCGCTGTTGCTGCCCGCCGGAGAGCTGCGCCGGGTAGGCATCGGCCTTGTCCGCCAGTCCGACGCGGGCGAGCTCCTCCATCGCCAGCTTGGTCGCCGCATCCTTTTTCATCCCCTTCACCTTCATCGGCCCGAGGCGCACGTTCCCCAGCGCAGTCAGATGGGCGAACAGGTTGAAGTCCTGAAAGACAAATCCCATCTGCGCCCGCAGCTTGTTGATGTTCGACTTGGGATGGGTCACGTCCTCCCCGTCGAGCAGTACTCGCCCCTTGTCCGGCGGGGTCAGCCGGTTGATGCAGCGCAACAGGGTCGACTTTCCCGTCCCGGACGGGCCGATCACTACTTTGGTCTCACCCTTCTCCAACGAGAACGAGACTCCCTTCAGCACCTCTTCTTTTCCGTATTTCTTGTGGATGTCTTCCACGACCAGTAGACTCATAGCGTCCCTCCTCCCCGCGCCTCCAGCCCCGGGATGCGCAGCCTCTTCTCCAGCCAGCCGAGCCACCGGTTCCCGGTGTAGGTCAACACGAAGAATATCAGCGCCACGGTGATGTACGCGAGCATCGCCAGGTTGTAGTGACGCACCATGATGAACCGTGCGTGGCGCAGGACCTCGTTCAACCCGACCGCATACGCCAGCGTGGTGTCCTTGACCACGGACGAGAACTCGTTCGACCACGCGGGGATCGCAAGGCGAAACGCCTGGGGAAGGATGACATGGCGGATCGCCTGGGTCCGGCTCAATCCGACCGACCGCGCGGCCTGCATCTGCCCGTGGGGGAGCGCCTGGATCGCCCCGCGAAAGATCTGCGATTGATACGACGACGACCGGAATCCGAGCGCCAGTGTCGCGGCGAGGAACGGCGACAGGTTGATCCCGAACTCCGACAACCCGAAGTAAAACAGGATGAGCAAGACCAACGCCGGGATGCTGCGGAAGACCCACTCGTACCCCATGGCGAGGTAGCGGAGTCCACGCCCGCCGTAGACCTCGAGGAGCGCCACCACTGTCCCCACTACCAGCCCGACGGTGATGAGGGCGAGCAGAAGCTCGATGTTGAGGATGGTAGCACGCAGAAGATCGGGCAGACTACGGATGATGACGGATATTCCAGCGATTGGAGTCCCCCTTTCAGGAAATGGGGCCTCCCCCCGAGCGACAGGTGGAGGCCCCAATGTAATCCGGTTTTACTTATTCGCCTCTTCTGCAAACGCGGCCGCGAACTTCTCCACGTCGGCCAGGGTCTGGGCGTTGAGGAGAAGGTCCTTCGTCTTCAGCCACGCCGCCTCGATCTTGTCCGAGGACGGGCCGAAGTAGGCCTTCATCAAGTTGTCCCACACGCTTCCCGGAACGACGGTGAGGTCGTACTTGCCGGTCGGGTTCTTCCGCGCAGTCAATCCGAGCTTCTCCATCCCCTCGTTAAGTTTGGGGAGGATCCCCTTGGGGTCGTCCTTGGCGACCAGGAATCCGAAGTACTCGTAGGTGTTGATGATCCCAGCGATCGTCAGCTTCGTCGGATAGGCGGCGAGGGACGCGCGCGACGCTGGCTGGTCCTGGATTACCGCATCGACACGGCCGTTGACCAGGTCGAGGATCGCCATCGGATAGGTCTCGTACCCCTTCTGCTTGACCGGGAAGCCGTTGTCGATCAGGTTGTCCTTGATCCAATCGAATCCGGTCGTCCCGTTCTGGGCACCGATCGCCTTGGTCGGGCCCTTCCCGGCGAGGGCGGTGACGATGTTCAGTCCGGAGTCCTTGCGGATCACCACCGCCTGGTTCGAAAGGTAATACGGGTTCGAGAAAGTGACCGTCTTGGCCCGCTCCTCGGTGATGGTGAACCCGGATGCGCCGATGTCGGCTTTCCCAGCCTTGACCGCCGGGATGATGGAGTCAAACGCGATGTTCTGGATCTGAATGTCGAATCCCTCCACCACCGCGATCGCCCGCATCACGTCGAGGTCGAACCCGAAGTACTGTCCGTCCGCGGTCACCATCTCGAACGGATCCCACGGGATATCGGAAGCGACGACGTACTTGTCCTTCGCGATCGCCATCCCACCGAACACCAATCCCACTACAGCGAGAAGAAGCAGCCCTACTAGAAACTTCTTCATAACGCAAACACCTCCTTAGAAATCACTATACCACTGTTGCGGACCGGGAGTCAAGTAGCCCTAATAGGCCCCGTGTGCTTCACCGGCCATCTTGGTCAATAGCTTTTCCTGCACGGCGTGAGCTTGATCCAACGCCCGAAGGGCGAGCCCGTCCGAGTAAGCGGTGAGAAATTTCATCGCCAGGTCGGGATCATCAGTGTATAGCTGCATCGCCGTCTCTTCTACCGCGGGCTGGAGCGCAAACTCACCCGCCTCAAATGTTTGCCATACTGTTTTCACCTCCTTTCCCAGCTTGGGAAGATCGGTGAACGCCAGGGTGGTTACCGTGCGGAACGTCCAATAAGCGGACTTGTCGTCGTAGTGGTCGGTTCCGAGCTGATAAGCGGAGGGAACCTCGGTTATCCCCGAATAATAAGGGATGTAGACGCTCGTCACTGGCGCGGACATGGCGATCCATGCCACTCCGCCGATCGGATTCGGCAACCAGGATCGCAACTGAAGCACATGCGATTCCAGGGTATTGGAGATCCCGATCGCTCGCTGCCCCTTCCCCGTCGAGGTATCGGGGTCGTACGGCGTCCCTTGGTAGCGGTACCGCAGCAGGGACATGACCGTTTTCGGATCGATCTTCTCATCCGGTGTCAGGAACAACGGATACCACTTAGCCTCTGGATCAGGATTGCTCGATGGGGTGAGGAAGTGCTCCGCCCCCCACACCCGGCGGTAATTCCGCTCGGCCGGATCAGCAGCGGTCCCATATGCCTTGGCGAAGTTGAACGGTTCACCACTCGTCGGGTCGTATAGCCCGTGCTCCTCCGCGAACGTGATGAGGTCGGGTGCCCCCTTGAAGTTGGCGGTGTCCTCCAGGTTTACCTCCCCGATCCGGAGCTCGTTCGGCTCCAGCACGTAGGAATCGTCCGGCACCCGGACGGCCACCCAGTGGTGTCCGCCGCCGACCTCGAGCAGCCAGGCCTCATCCGGATCACCGATCGCCATCCCAAACGCTTCACTCGCCCCGTACTCCTCTACAAGATGCCCGACGAGCTCGACCCCCTCCGCCGCTGTCTTGGCCTGTTGGAGGACGAGGGCGGTGACGATGTTCTCTCCTACTCCGGTATCGACCAATGGGTCGGCCAGCTTCGCTTTCTCGTTCTGCTTAGCGCTCTCTGTCGCACTCACCCCCACCTGGTATTCGTTTATCCCCCCTTCGTTGAACCGGCCCTGGGATGGATCCCAGTCCTGAAGGGAGATATACCCGTAAGTAACCGGGGGAAGCGGCATGGAGAATCCGGTCGCCGATTCGATCGTCTCACCGGGCTTATGATCCGCCTTTGGCACAACTATGATGTGCTTAGCCCAATTCCCCGGGAAGTCCTCGTTCCGGGCGATCAGCACCGATCCATCGGAAGTCGCTGATTTGCCCACTATCAGCATGGTGCATCCGTAGCCGGAAGCTGTTCCCAAAGCGGCAGCAACGACCAACGCCACCACAAAAGTTAAAACTAGTCTTACTTTTTGCATTTACTCCTCCGTAATGAAACTGTAGTCTGGAAGTATTTACATTGAACCGCGCGCGGGCAACGCCCCGACTACAAACGCATCTGTGCAGAGGGAAAATGGAAGACTGGCTCGGACAGAGATGCGGTACGGGACGCTACCCGTCCGTACGTCTGCGGTGAGGATGATGAAACTTCTGATATCGAGCCATAACACTCATAACATACGATGTTTCGAGCTGGTTGTCAAGTCATCCGAACGCGGCCTCGGACTTTCTGCGGAGCGAGTTTGCGATTCGACACCTGTCCGTTTCCCGGTGGACAAAGTAACTCCCACCCCTCCCCGTATTTCCTCTTCTCCTGTGCGGACACCTGCTAGCCTTATGGCGAATAAACGGAGGAGGAGGTCGCAATGCGACGGATGGACTATAGAATAATCGCGCTTATTCTGGTTCTGCCCCTATTTACGTGGGTATGGGGCTTTAGCGAATGCGCGGATTGCACCACTACCAGCAACTTTACCGGGACGGTTGGGGTGGAGTTCACCTTCGTTCCGGTCCCGCCCACATCCTACGACATCACCACGGATGTATCGGCATCGTTCACCATCGCCGGGTTCTCCATCGGGATGCAGACCGCGTTCGACCTGGCCGGCTTCCAATCGCTGGGAGTCGATTCCTCTCTTGATCTGGGGGCGTTTGGGATCGGGGAAGAGATATTGTTTGACCCCTACTTCAGCTGGAACGACTTCTCTCTCACCGGACAGGTTGTTGGGGTGGAGCTTGGACTTGACCTGATACTCGCCAATATCGGGACGGTCCAAACCCCGAGCTACAGCATGGGGGCAGTCCTTTCGGTGAGCAGCGGACTGATCGACGGCTTTTCCATCACCGCCCTCACCGGGTTCGGCGCAACCGACCTCGTGAACGCTCTGGACGGGGTGGAAGCTCCGTTCTCACATGACCTCCTCTATCTGTACAATCATCTTGCCGATCTCGCTGCGAACTCCCCCACGGTTTGGCGGGTGACGATCGTCCCTGGGTTCTACTTCGAGGAGGAGCTCGTCCGGCTCGAAGTCGACACCTGTGGATTGATCGCAAGCAGCACCACCTGGCTCGATACGAGCGGATTCTCCCAGGAGATCGCCGAACTCGGCTATCGGTTGACCGAGCCGAGTATGGCATTCCTTACCGCGGTCACGATAGACAGCTCATTCTCCTTAAGTGGGCTCGACTTCATCCTTGACGTTCAGATCGACCCGGTCCGGTTCACCTCCAAGACGAGCTTCGCCGCTCCGAACCCGCCGCTTTCGATCCCGGTGGTGTTCGACACCCAAGGGTTCGCGCTCTCCTTCGACTTTTCCGGTGTTCTCATAACCTCGGAGACCGACTTCGATTACAGCTTTATGTTCTCCCGCGAGCTGATCGGAATCGAGACCACGATCGATCCGGTCACTTTCACGAGCCTGACCGAATTCGACTTGACCGGATTCGCCGGGGAATGGATCGAGGCGAGTGTAAAGTTCTCCGGGATCACCCTCTCCACTGCCGTTGACTTCGATTTCACTGGGATCACCCGGGCGAGCTTCGGGTTCTCCCTCACCTTCTAGCGATGGAAGAAGGAAAGAATCAGGACTTGCTCGACCTCCTCAAGCGCGCCGCGGAAAACGACGAAGCCGCGCGGGCGGAACTCCTCAAGCGCGGACGGGAGTGGGTAAACGAGGTGATTGCAACCGAGTTCGCCCAGAGCGGGTTCTCGCATGAGGAGCTGTTTCACTCCGGTTACCTCGGCCTGTTGAGCGCGGTATACAATGCCGACCTCTCCCGCGGCAAGGATTTCTTCACCTACGCCCGCAATATCATCCGGGGAGAGATCCGCCAGTACATCCGCGAGCGGACGCGCCGGAGCCAGTTTCCCCGCTTCCTCACCGACTTAAATCGGCAAGTGGAGGCAGTGGAGGCCCGCTTGCTGAAAGAGAAGGGGCGCCTCCCCACCCTGACCGAGCTCGCCGATGCAGTAAACGTCACGGAAGAGGGACTCACCGAGATATTCAAGGCACGGGAGGCGATCAACTACGTTTCCTTGTCCGCCGAACGTCGCCGCACCGATCCCGCCCCCACGGTCGACCTATCCAAGATCAGAAACAAGCGGCCGGAGCCGTTTCCGATCCAGTACCGCATCCGCATCGCCTCCGCGCTGGAGCGCCTCTCTCACATCCAAGAAACTCTCACAAAAAGCCTATTCCCTCCGTCACAATCATAAACCATCACTTTCAATGTCTAAAAATGCCAAATATGTGGCATAATGAGAGTGATGGTCATTGACAAGTGAACCGAGAGGGAAAGAGAAAGTTCGAGGAGCAAATCCCGAAAGAAATCGGGTAGCTCCTTCCGAATCAAGATCAAAAGATTGTGGTAGGTCTCTACCGCAATAATCCACATCCTCTGCGAAGCACCTACAAAGGCAAACCGCTCGAAAGGGCGGGACGCAAAGCTACGGACCTTCTAGGCAGCGCCCGTCAGGGCACTGCGAAAAGGGCAAACCAGGGGCGACCCTGGGACGCAAAGCCACGGGTCTCGGTTGAGACAGCCGGGCTGCCGCAGCCTGCCTAATGGTGGCCGAGCCGCTAGGTGCTCGAAAAAACAAACCATTAGGAGGTGCTTTCAATGAGGATGAACAAACTCGTAGTAGGTCTGTTGGTGCTGGGGTTGGCGGTGGCGATGATCGGACTTGCCGGATTTGCAGCGGGCAAGGGGCATATCAACCCCCTTCCTCCGATCCATGTACCGACCGCTTCGGTGGAGGATAACGTCAGCTGGACGATCCAGGGATTCGTCGAGCTCAAGATCGCGGACAACGCGTTCGACTTCGGGACGATCCCGGCCGGTGTCGATGAAGTCACCAAGGAGAACGCTAACACTCTGTTCGTGTTCAGCAACACCAGCTGGGCGCTCACCGTAGCCCTTTCCGGGGACGGGAGCGATCACCTGAAGGTCGGGCTGTCCGCGGATGAGGGAAAGCGCGACGCTAAAATCAGCGTCGACTACACCCTGTTCAATCTGCGGACGATGGATCCGGGAAGCTACACCGCAATCGTCACCTATACCGTCACCGCCAAGTAAGCTAAAATCGTAGGGGCCGGCGCATCAGCGCCGGCCCTGCAGACCTCGTTCGGTTCTCGGTTCACTGATTTCGCATTGCTCCGCTTGACAAAAATATACTTGGCGGTATAATATACTTGCGACAAGCTGATACAGGAGGTGTTATAGGAGAAACAAACAGTTCAAGCGTAGGTTTTGGCCTCATCTCAACAAGCGCCGAAGGGCAAACCGCGCGAAAGCGCGGGGCGCAAAGCTACGGCCTGTCGGTATGAACGAAACGGCAAACCGGGAGCGATCCCGGGGCGCAAAGCCGCGAGTCTCACGCAAGACTGTCGGGCTGCCGTGGCGTACCTAATGGTGGCAGAGCTGCTAGGTGCTCAAAAATAAACCATTAGGAGGTGCTTTTGATGAAGAGGCTTATCATTTTGCTGGTAGCAGCAGCGACGGTAGCGATGATTGGAACGATGGCGTTCGGGGATACGGCGATCGGCGGTAACTCCGCGAGCCTGTCGCCGGTCGTTACGTGGAACGTGAGCGGGTGGATCATCCTGTACATCCCTCACTCGGACATGACGGTCGACCTCGGGACGATCGATGGGAATCTGTACGATCCGGAAACTGGGACGTGGACGCCGCTTGTTTCCTCGACCAAGAACGCGTACGTGTTCGCCAACCGGACTTACACCCTCACCCTGAGCGCGGCGAGCACCGGGACGGAGACCGCTGACTTGACCCGATTTGAGGTCAAGGGAGGCGATCTGACCGCGTTCACCCCGCTCGACAGCGATCAGACGATGGCGACCGGGGGAGCCGGGATTACGCATATCGACGACATCCAGTATGAGTACATCCCGAGCTTCGACGATGCTCCCGGTGACTACGCGGTTACCGTGACCTACACTGTTACTGCTCCGTAACTGCGACCAATGCGCGGGGCGGCCATGCGCCGTCCCGCTTTTTTCTTGCATCCGGGCTCTTTTCCCCGGTAGACTTACGCTAACCTGACTATGAGGAGGAACGGATGCGCCGAGCGATCTTTGTCAGCGGAATCTTTACCATAATTCTGGTTTTTATCTCACTACTTGGGTGCTCCTTGCAAATATCCCAGATCGAGTTCGATCTGCACCTCTCTCCGGGCGGCTCAACGAGCCAGACGTTTCTGATCATCAACGACGAATCACGCTCACAGGAGATCACGGTCTACCTGAACGACTGGGTCCGCACCGCAACCGGAGAGACGGACTTTTTCCCCCCGAACGACGCGCGGTGGCTGTTCCTGCGAAGCTTTACCGCTGGTGAACGGTTGGAGCTTGTGTACCACGTCTTGCCCCCGTCCTCCAATGTGACGGTGACCGGCACTTACACCATCGGGAGCCCGACCGGTCGGGGGAAGATTGAAGGACCGGATAATTTCGCCAATCCTGCCGAATCCGCATCTCCCACGACCGGAGCTGTTCCGGTACGGATCATCCGCACGATCACGCCGGACACGGACGGCGGGTTCGAAGTGCGGCTGCAAATCGATGCCTTGACGGACTTCGTTGGGCTGCGGATCGACGAGGTCTTTTCGTCCCACGTGACGGTCCACGCCGTAGAGAACGCCGGGGGGGAATTCGTCACCGTCTCCCGTTCCGCCAGCGATTGGATCACCGTCGCTCCCAGGAAGTTCACCCTCGCCCCGGGAGCGACGCAGGAGGTAACGTTCACCGTGAACGTTCCGGCCACCGGCGTGGACGGCACCTACTGGGGAGCGATCCTGATCGAGGGCTCTCCGCATCAGGTGGAGCGGGAAGGGGCGACCGTACTGGCAGTGGAGCGGTTCGGAGTGAAGGTTTACGTCACGATAACCGGAACCGAGGTGCGGGAGGGACGGGTGATACGGGTGAGAAAGGTGTCTCTCAATCCCCTCACCTTCAAGATAACGTTCGCGAACACGGGGAACGTGCAGCTTCGGCCCACCGGGACTGTGACCATCATCTCCCAATCCGGGGAGACGGTGCGGACGATCGCGGTGGAGGAGTTTCCCGTCCTCCCGGGAGCGGTACAGACGATAACAGTGAAGGATCCATCATCTGATCCACTCCCCCCTGGGATCTATCGTGCGCTGGTGATGCTCGACTACGGCGGGGAGAACCCGGTCGGCGGGACGCGCGATTTCCGGGTGAAGTAACCGGAATCACTCGGGAAGGCGACAAAGGTCCGCTGCGGCTATTTTCCCGGTCCTTTCCTGCACCCGTGACTGTTGGTAACGTTGAACCATGAAACCGGGGAAGATGGGGGTATTCCTGTTCATCGTGGCGGCAGCAGTCGGTGCAGTGAATCTTGCTGCGTTCGCCGCCGGCGTGGAGGTGAGTGTCCTCTCCGGAATCAAGGAGGTCGGCCCGGGAGAGTTCGTCACCCACGTCTTCTCCATCACCAACCAGGAAAGCACTTCCGACACGTTCGCCCTTACCTACACCGCCCCGAGCGGCTGGGGGCTACTCGGAGCCCCGGAGAGCCTCACCCTCGACGCCGGCGAGGAGGGAACGATCTTCTTGACGATAACCGTACCTCCGGGAGCGGCGGCCGGGGATTACTCGGTCGGGCTTACAGCTGTCTCCCAGAGTGATTCGAGCGTAGTGGCGAGCGCCATCGCAACGGTGCGGGTGCAGCCGGTGAACAAGGTCGAACTCATTCCACCGGTGGGGAAGAGCGCTCCCCCAGGGGGCAAGGTCGTGTATTCGTTCACGGTGGTGAATCGGGGGAACGCTCAGGACACGTTCAAGATAGAGGCGAACTCCGCCCAGGGATTCCCGGTGCAGTTGTCGGACGAGGAGATCAGCCTCTCCCCGCAGGAGAAACGGGAGGTGACGGTGACGGTGAGCATCCCCTTGGATGCATCCCCAGGTCGCGATCCTCTCACTGTGCGGGTTGCGTCCACCCTCTACCCCGGTGTATCCGATCAGGCTGTCTGGTTCACCACGGTCCTCCCCCCGCCGCCGCAGGCGGTGGGAGGGACGCTCCTCGACGTATTGACAGGGAGGACTCGGCTTTCGCTCAAATACGACCTGTTCGACAATGACCTCGACAGCGACTTCTACTTCTCCCTCGCTGGTGGGGTGTACGACGGTTACTTTTCTTCGACCCTCCACCTCTCCCCGCTCTTCGGTCCGGACCCGATCGAGGTGAGCTCGTTCACCATGCAGTACCGGAAGACTCCGGCCACCTACGCGATCGGGGACACCTCTCAGCGCCTCACCGATCTCCTCAGCGTCTACTGCCGGGGAGGGAAAATCGCGATCGAGGCCGACACTTACGATATCTACCTGATCGGGGGAGGAACGGAGAGCGGAGAGACGCGGTTCGGGGGGAGGATCTCCCTCGGCCCGGACGCAGCGAACCTCGGGATCGATTACATGGACGACCGTGACGCCACAAATCGGTCCGCGGCGTGGAGCCTGACCGCGGCGGCGGAGCCGCTCGACGGCTGGAAGCTCCGACTCGAAGGGGCCCTCGGGCTCGATGGGACGCTCACCAGCCGCGCGTTCTACTTCCGCACGCAGATCGATACCACCCCCTACTTCCTGAGCGGGGAGGCGTTCTCGGTCGGAACCTACTTCCCCGGCAACAGGAGCGATCAGGCCGGAATCTCCCTCTCCCAGCGGCTGCGCACGGACGACTTCTCCCTCGGGGCATCGTTCCGGCACGGATGGAACAACGTGGTCGGAGATCCCCTCGTTCAGACGACGATCACCGATGAGCTCGGGCTGAACGTCGAAGTGATCCCGATCGAGAATGGACCACGGATCACCGCCACTACGGAGTTCACCTGGGACCGGGCCCCGGACCTGACGGCAGAGAACGAGGTCGATCGTCTCGTATCCATCGGGATCAGCGACCGCGACGCCCCGTTCCCCTATTCCTTCTCTGGCAAGGTGCGCGATCGGGTCGATAACGCCGCTGGGACCGGTTATCGCACCCTCACGTTCGACGAGGGGATCGGCCTGTCCACCGATGCGTTCGAGATCTACCTCGACCTCACCCAGGAGCGGGCGATCGACCTGAATGATGGATCGACCCTCTCCACCACGAACGACGTCTCCATCGACCTCGACATCGAGAACTCTCCCCATTCGGTGAACCTGAGCATCTCCAACACCGAGGACGACTTCGACCTCTCCCTGAGCGGAGATATCGAGATCCTCGACGGCCTCGAACTCCGCCTGGGAGGAAGGGCGAGCTGGGACAGGGGGGATGCCGCCCCGCCGAGCTTCAGCTGGAGCGTGCAGATCTATTGGAACTTCGACCTCCCGGTCCCGTTCCTCGTCACCAAGGGGAGGATAGAGGGACGCGTGTTCATCGACACCGACGGAGACGGGAGCTACGATGCGGGTGACCGGCCGGTCGCCGGCGCGATCGTGACGAGCGATTCCGCCGAGGTCTCCACCGATGCGAGCGGTCACTTCCGCTTCCCGCCGGTCGGTCCGGGGCGCTACACCCTGAAGGTGAGCCACCTCCCGGCCGACGCCGCGGCCGCGGACATCCCGCTGCAAGTCGATCTCCAGCCGGGGAGAACGGTGTGGTTTGACATTCCTCTCACCCCGGTCGCTCACCTCTCCGGGAAGCTGTTCAACGATGAGAACAAGAACGGAACCCTCGATCCCGGCGAGGGCGGGTTCGGCCAGGTGCGGATCACCATCTCCGGCCCGGACGGGACGAAGGAGACCTACACCGAGGTCGACGGGAGCTTCTCGTTCACCGGGCTCGTTCCCGGGACCTACACCCTGTCCGTCGACGACTCTACCCTCCCGCCCCGGTTCGAGTTCACCACGGACAAGGAGATCACCATCGACGTCTCCCCCGCGACAAGCGAGCAGGTCATGATCGGGGGATACATCAAGCCGAAGCAGGTGGTGATCACGTTCCAGCCTCCAACGGCCGACTTCACCTACTCCCCGGATTCTCCCCGGGCCGGGGAGCCGGTCACGTTCGACGCCTCCGACGCGTTCGACTTCGACGGAAAGATCGTCTCCTATGCGTGGGACTTCGATGGTGATGGGGAGCCCGATGCAACCGGGGTCACTGTGACCCACACATTCGCCCAGCCGGGAGATTACGACGTTACCCTCACCGTCACCGACAACGACGGGAATAATGATTCCCTCACTGATACGGTGACGGTCAAGTGAGCCGCTACGGTCGGGCGAGCGCCCGGCTCTACTCGCTCCTGATCGACCCGCTGCTGCGAAAGCTACGGGAGAGGATCACCGCACTGTGCATCGCGGAAGGGGTGACTGCTGCACTGGACATCGCGTGCGCCACCGGGGCGCAGTGTCGGAGCCTGCACTCCGCGGGGATCAGATCGACCGGGATCGACCTCGCTCCGGAGATGATCGCCGCTGCGCGGCGGATCAGCCCACCGGAGATCGAATATCTGATCGGCTCGGCCCTCGAGCTCCCGTTCCCCGACGGCACGTTCCCCGGAACGATCCTCAGCCTGTGCCTGCACGAGCACCCGTTCTCCGAACAGGACCGGATGGTGGCCGAAGCGGTCCGGGTCACCCGTCCTGGCGGGGCGGTGATCGTCGCCGAGTACTCCCCGCCCCGCCGGCCGCGCCCGGAATGGTGGCTGATCAACGCGATCGAGCGAGTTGTGGGGGAGGAGCACTTCCGCAACTTCCGCAAGTTCGTGCGCGCGGGGGGGATCGTCCGGCTCGAGCCGCTCCTCCCCTCGATCGGACGGCGGGTTTCAATCTTCGGCGGTGGAGTGACGATCCTCGTGGCGCGTGTGCCAAAGCGCGCGGCTTGAAAAATCCGGGCGTTTCGTTAACATCATTCAGTGCTAGCCTTGATCTTACGCCTCACGAAGGGAGATTGAGTGTCGAAGCACACGCAGGAGGAGAGACCGCACTACCACAGATACCTGTTGGTGGTGATTGTTTTTGCCCTCGCCGCGGCGATCGCCGCGGACCGTGTCTTCTTCCGATCCCCCTGGGTCGAGCTCTCCGATCGTCGCTCGCTGATGGACACATGGGTGACGGTGACGGTGTACTCCCAGGACATGGGGGAAGCCAAACAGGCGATCGAGTCCGCCTTCTCCCGGATGGAGGAGGTCGTACACGCCACGTCCAATTTCGATCCGAACGCCGAAGCATCCCGATTAAACGAAGAAGGGAAGCTGGTGGATCCTTCCTCCGATCTGTGGACAGTGATTAGCGCGGCACAGCGCTATGCCCGGCTCAGCCGGGGAGCGTTCGACATCACGGTGGAACCGCTCCTCGAGCTGTGGAAGAACCCGGACGCCGACGGTAAACACCTGTGGGAGGTCGATCCCGCCACCCGCGACGCCCGCATCGCTGCGGCCCTCGTGCATGTCGGCCCGGACAAGCTCACCCTCACCCAGACAGGGTCGCACCGGATCATCTCCCTTGCTCCAGGGGCGAAGATCACCCTCGGGGGAATCGCCAAGGGATACGCGGTCGATCAGGGTCTCGCCGCCCTTCGCACCGCCGGGATCGCCCACGCGATGATAAACGCCGGCGGGGACATCGGAGTGTACGGGGGAAAGCCGGATGGGTCGGGATGGGAGATCGCGCTGCGCAACCCGCAGCGAGCCGAGGATATGCTCGCCCGGTTCGTGATCTCCGCTGGGGCGGTCGCCACCTCGGGGAACTACGAGCGTTACTTCGACCCGGCCGCGGAGGTGGGGCATATCATGGACCCCCGCACCGGCTACTCCGCCCACCGCTCGTCGAGCGCCACGGTGATCGCTCCGAACTGCATGGAGGCCGATGCCCTTGCCACGGCGACGTTCGTCCTCGGACCGAAAGACGGAATCGCTCTCCTCGATTCCCTTCCCGAGGCGGAAGGGCTTATCATCGGGTACGATAACCCCCGTGAGCTTCACCGCACGGCGGGGTTGGAAAAGTACATGGAAGCGAAGGACTAGATATGAACGAGATCTTGGAACTTCTCGGTTTGAAGCGGCACGCCGGGGTTCATCCTCCGTACCGGAAGCTCTCCGCGGACTGCCCGATCGAGCAGGCCGAACTCCCTGAGCTGGTGACCCTCCCGCTGCAGCAGCACATCGGCGCACCGGCGAAGGCGCTGGTGAAACGGGGGGATGAGGTCAAGGTCGGGCAATTGATCGGAGAGGCAGGTGGGTTCGTCTCCGCCCCGGTGCACGCCACCGTATCGGGAACGGTGAAGAACGTCCTCCCAGTCCCGAGCCCGGTGACCGGAAAGCCCGTCCCCGGGGTGGTGATCGCGGCGGACGGGAAGGACGAGTGGGTCGAGCTCACGCCCGGCGACCCTGAGTCCATGTCCCCGGACGAGATGAAGGCGAGGATCAAGGATGCAGGGATCGTCGGGCTCGGCGGGGCGACCTTCCCCACCCACGTCAAGCTCTCCCCTCCCCCGGAGAAGCCGATCCATACCGTGATCGTGAACGGGGCGGAGTGCGAGCCGTACATCACCGCCGACGACCGGCTGATGCGGGAGCACCCCGATCGGATCTTGAGCGGACTGCGGATCGTGATGCGGATCCTCGGGGTGACCCGGGCGTTCGTGGCGATCGAGAGGAATAAACCGGAGGCGATCTCGCGGATGCGGGACGCCCTCTCCCGCGCCAGTCTCCCGGGGGAGGTGCGCGTGACTCCGGTCCCGGCCCGATACCCGATGGGAGCGGAGAAGACGCTGGTGAAGACGCTCCTCGGAAGCGAGGTCCCGGAGGGAGGGCTTCCGATGGACGTGGGGGCGCTGGTGCAGAACGTCGCCACGCTGGCTGCCATCCATGATGCAGTCGTGGTGGGAAAGCCGCTCGTGGAGCGCGTAGTCACCGTCACCGGGCTGGTCCAGACCCCGCGGAACCTCCTCGCCCGGTTCGGGACTCCGGCGGCGGGGCTGATCGAGCAGTGCGGCGGGGTGCAGGAGGGAGCGGACGAGCTCATATTCGGAGGGCCGATGATGGGGATCGCCCAGCCGACGTTCGACACCCCGGTGATCAAGGGGACGAACTGCGTCCTGGTCAAGGAGAGCGAGGTCCGGCCTGAGCGTGACTGCGTCCGCTGCGGCAGGTGCGTGGACGCGTGTCCGATGGGGCTGATGCCGCTTCAATTCGTGAACATCGTGAAACAGAAGCAGTTCGAAGAGCTGCCCGCCTACCACATCCTCGACTGTGTGGAGTGCGGGTCGTGCGCGTACAATTGTCCGGCCAACATCCCGATCGTATCCTACATCAAGTCAGGAAAGGCGGAGCTGCGCAAGGCAGGGGTGAAGTAATGGAAAACGATAGAAAGCTCACGATAACTCCGGCGCCGCACCTGCACGGACCGGCGTCGATCACGCGCGACATGTACATCGTCGTCCTCGCCCTCCTCTTCCCCACCGCCGGGGCGGTCTACTTCTTCGGTGCGTACGTGATCCTGATGCTCGTCACCGCGATCGCCACCGCCATCCTCGCCGAGTACGTCGCCAAGTGGATGCGGCGACGCCCGTTCCGGATGGACGGGAGCGCGGTCGTTACCGCGATCCTGTTCGTCCTGGTGATGCCGCCGCGCACCCCGCTGTGGGTCGTGATCGTGGGTACCGCGTTCAGCATCTGGATCGCCAAGGAGGCGTTCGGCGGGCTGGGACACAACGTGTTCAACCCCGCCCTCGCCGGACGGGCGTTCGCTACCGTCTCGTTCGCCGGGGCGTTGACCAACTGGATCGCGCCGGTTCATTCCTTCCTCGCCGACGGGGTGACGACCGCCACCCCGCTGAGCGAGAGCTTCACCACCAACCTGTCCCGGTGGGCGATGTACAAGGCGCTGTTCATCGGGAACGTCGCCGGGAGCACGGGGGAGACCTCGGCGATGCTCATCTTGATCGGAGGGTTGATCCTGATCGCGTTCGGGTTGATCCGCTGGCAGGTTCCGTTCTTCTACATCGGCACCGTGGCCCTGCTCAGCTGGGCCCTGGGTGAGGATCCGTTGTTCCAGATCCTCGCCGGGGGATTGTTCCTCGGCGCGTTCTTCATGGCGACCGACTACGTCACCACCCCGGTCACCACCCGGGGCAAGGTCATCTTCGCGATCGGGGCCGGGATCCTGGTGGTGGTCATCCGTCGTTGGGGGACGATGCCGGAAGGGGTCTGCTATTCGATCCTGTTGATGAACGCAATCACCCCACTGATCGATCGCCACGTCCGTCCGCGGCCATACGGACTGGTCAAGAAGCGAAAGGAGACGGGATGAGGAAGAGTGAAGCATACCCGGTTTTGTTCCTCACCTTCGTCGTCTTGGTCGCGGTTGTCGTGCTCACCCTTACCAACTCGATCACCCGCGACAAGATCGCCCTCGCAAAGAAGCAGGCGGTGGCGGAGATGCTCTCGGCCCTGTTCCCGAACATGGATTCGTTCACCTACGACGACAAGACCGGGACGTACACGATCCTCGCCGACAAGACGACGATCGGATACGCATTCACCGCTGTGGGGCGCGGGTACGGCGGCCCGATCGATATCCTGATCGGGCTCAAGCCGGACAATAAGACCCTGCAGGGGATCAGGATCATCTCCCAGCAGGAGACCCCGGGGCTGGGGGCGAAGATCGTGGAGGCCTCGTTCCTCGACCAGTTCAGCGGAGTCAGCGTCGATCAGGTCAAGCTCGCCCGCAACGGGGGAAAGATCGATGCGATCACCGGGGCGACGATCAGCTCGACCGCGGTGGTGAAAGGAGTACGGAACGCGATCGAGCAGCGCCTCGGGAAAGGGGGGACAGGATGAGTTCGTTTTGGAAGAATCTCACCAAGGGGATTGTAAAATCCAACCCGACGTTCATCCTCATGCTCGGGTTGTGCCCGACCCTTGCCGTCAGCACCTCGCTCGACAACGCGGTCGGGATGACGGCGGCGTTCGTGGTCGTCCTCGTTTTGTCCAACATCATCGTGTCGGCGATCAGGAACTACGTCCCTGATCGGGTGCGGATCCCGGTGTTCATCGTCATCATCGCCACCCTGGTGAGCGTGGTCGACCTGATGATGCAGGGGTTCATGCCCGCCCTGAGCAAATCGCTCGGGATCTACATCCCCCTCATCGTGGTCAACTGCATCATCCTCGGACGGGCGGAGGCGTTTGCGCGGCGGAACGGGATCCTCGATTCGATCGCCGACGGGCTCGGGATCGGAATCGGGTTCGGGGTGGCGATCTTCCTCATCTCCTTCATCCGTGAGCTTCTTGGAACCGGGAAACTCGAGCTGTTCGGGTTTAAGCTGTTCTCGATCCCTGGCCTCGATCAGAACCCGGCGGCGATATTCCTGTTCCCGATGGGGGCGTTCCTCGTGATCGGCCTCCTCCTCGCGCTGTTCCGCCAGTTGGGGGTGAGCAAGTATGAATAGACTGATCGCGATATTCTTCGGGATGGCCCTGGTGAACAACATGGTCCTCGTGAAGTTCCTCGGGCTGTGCCCGTTCTTCGGGGTATCCAAGAAGACGAAGAGTGCGGTCAGCATGGGGATCGCTGTTACCCTGGTGATGCTCGTCGCCTCCGCCGTCACCTGGCCGATCTATTACTACCTCCTCGTGCCGTATGGGGTGGAGGTGATGAAGACCGTCATCTTCATCCTGGTGATCGCGTCCCTCGTCCAGATCATCGAGATGGCGATCAAGCGGACAAACCTGACCCTGTACAACGCCCTTGGGATCTATCTCCCCCTCATCACCACCAACTGTGCGGTGCTGGGGATCACGTTCATCAACGTCGATCAGTCCTACACGTTCTGGGAGGCGCTCGTGGCGGCACTCGGCGCGGGATCCGGTTTCCTGCTCGTGCTGTTGATCATGTCCGGGATCAGGGAGCGGCTGGAGTACGCCGACACTCCGCGGGCGTTTCGGGGCTCCCCGATCGCGTTCATCACCGCGATGCTCCTCGGGCTTGCGTTCCTCGCGTTCAAGGGGATGATCTGATGAGCCAGGCGATAGCAGTAGTCCTCCTCACCGTCGTTGGGTTCGCCATGGGGCTCGCCATCTTCCTCGCCAACCGCCTCCTCCCCAAGGAAGACAAGACGCTCGAGGAGGCGGCCCGGATAAAGGAGTTCCTCCCGGGAGCGGATTGTGGGGCGTGCGGCTATCCCGGCTGCTTTGCCTACGCCCAGGCGGTGGCGAAGGACAAGCAAGTGTTCGTCAAGAATCCGTGCCCGACCCTATCCCAGGACAAGGAGGGGATGAAGCGCCTGGAGGAGTACCTGGGGCTGAAGGCCGAAACGAAGGTGGGAAAGAAGGCGGTCGTGCACTGCACCGGCCGCTCGGAGGTAATCGCCGACTACCACGGAGTTACCACCTGTGCCGCTGCGGTCCAGGTCGCCTCGGGATACAAGGAATGCCCCTACGCCTGCCTTGGGTTCGGGGACTGCGTCGCGGTCTGCCCCACTGGGGCGATCTCGATCGATCCGGAGAGACGGGTGGCGTTCGTGGATTGGGAAAAGTGCATCGGCTGTGGGCAGTGCGTCGCCGCCTGTCCGCAGGGGCTGATCGAGCTCGTCCCCGGTGACACCCCGCAGTATCTCGGGTGCAACTACCAGTCGCTGCGCGATGTCCCGGGAAGGAAGCGCTGTCCTGATGGCTGCATCCACTGCCACATCTGCGAGAAGGTCTCAAACGGCGCGGTCGGCTGGGATGAGAAGAAGGACCTTCCGGTGTTCACGCAAACCCCGGTCCCGACCGCGATTGAGAAGTGCCCGCGCAAGATCATCAAGAAGACGGCCGCTTACACCGAGCCGGAAGAGGAGGAAACCGCGGCGGTGGGTTCCTAACCGGTGAAGTAGCTCGTCGCCGGGCAATGAGCGCAGGCGGAGAACCGTTCACAATCGATGCAGTTGGAACCACACGGAGCAATGTTCCCCTTCTGCGCGGGGATTCGTAATTCGTACTCCGCTGGGTGTGCCGGATGATCCGTCTGGTAGACGGCGGCGCGGCGCAGGCCCAAGGTTAACGTTGGCTCCTCGGCGACGAGCTTTATCCACCAATCCCGATCCGGGGGAAAGTAGAAGACGCCGACGAGCATCGTCCCGAATGCGGCGATGAAATGGACGTACGGGCAATCCTTGTACTGCTCCGCGACGCGGGCGGCTACCTCCGGGCTCGGCCCCTCCCCGATCAGGAGATAGGTGATCATATCGCCTCGACGAACGACCGCTTCCCCACCTGGATCAGGTGCGGCGGGGAGAACGGGAGGTCGTAGTCGATCGACGCTATCTTCTCCCCGTCGATCCGCACTCCACCCTGGGAGATCACCCGCTTCGCCTCGCCACGGCTGCGCACGAGTCCGGTGGCGGCGAGGAGATCGACGATCCAGATCGTCCCGTCGTCCTTCACCAGGGCCCGATCGATCTCCACCTGCGGGACCTCGCTCGGCCGCTCATGGCGGATGTGGATCCGATCGAACTCGTCCCGCGCTGCATCGGCCGCGTCCCGGCCGTGATACATCCGCACGATCTCCCACGCCAGCTTCCGCTTCGCGTCGCGGGGGGAAAGTCCGCGGTACTCCTCCGCGGGGACGTCGGTCAGATAGAAGAAATACTCCTCGATCAACTCGTCCGGGATCGCCATCAGCTTCCCGAACATCTCCGCCGGCGGCTCGGATATCCCGACGTAGTTTCCCACCGATTGGCTCATCGCCCGAACTCCGTCCGTCCCGATGAGGAGCGGCACTGTCAGCACCACCTGCGGCTCCTGCCCGTATTCGCGCTGGATCTCGCGGCCGACGAGGAGGTTGAACAGCTGATCCGCCCCGCCGAGCTCGACGTCGGCCGCGATCGCCACCGAGTCGTACGCCTGGGCGAGCGGGTAGAGGAACTCGAGGATGCTGATCGGACGGTTCTCAGCGAACCGCTTGGCAAAGTCGTCCCGCTCGAGCATGCGGGCGACGGTGTACTTGGAGGTGAGGGTGATCACGTCGGCGAAGGTGAGTCGGCCGAGCCACTCGGAGTTGTAGCGGACCTCGGTCCTTTCCGGATCGAGGATCTTGAACGCCTGTTCCTTGTACGTTGCCATGTTGCGGGCGATCTCTGCCTCGCTCATCAGCGGTCGGGTCGAGGCGCGGCCGGATGGGTCCCCGATGCGGCGGGTGAAGTCCCCCACCACGAGGACCCCAATGTGTCCGAGGTCTTGGAACTGGCGCATCTTGCGGAGTGGAACTGAGTGTCCCAACGTGAGATGCGGAGCGGAGGGGTCGATTCCGAGCTTCACCCGCAGTGGCTGGCCCGTCTCAGCGGACCGACGGAGCTTCTCCACCAGCTCCTCGCGCGGGATCAGGTCCGCCGCCCCGGCGGCGAGGGCATCGACAATCTTCTCGTAGTCCATCGGCTTGTCTTTCATGTTCGTACGACCGAGACGATGCGGTCGTCCTCCTCCAGTTGGATCAGCCGCACCCCGCGGGCGTAGCGGCCGTAGGTGTTGATCTCCCCAGCAAGGATGCGGATCACCTTCTGCTCGGTGGTAATGATGATCTCGTCCTGGTCGGAGACGATTCCGATCGAGACGAGCGGCCCGGAGTCACGGTCGAGCTTGATCCCGAGGACCCCCTTGCCGCCCCGGCCCTGCAGCGGAAAATCGACGAGCGATACCCGCTTCCCGTAGCCGCGCTCCGTCACCATCAGCAGCTTCTTGTCCATCGTGATGTCCCGCTCGACCGGAGCCATCCCGATCACCCGATCACCCTCCTCGAGCCGGATCCCGATCACCCCACGCGACGGTCGCTTGGTCAGGCGCACCTCGTCCTCGCGGAACCGGATCGTCTTCCCCTGATGGGTGGCGAGGATCACCTCCCCGTCTCCGGTCGTGGCGGCGACGTCGACGAGGTGATCATCCTCGTCGGCGTTTATCGCGATGATCCCGTTCGTGTGGACGTTGGCGTAGTCGCGCAGGCGGTTGCGGTTGACGATCCCGTTCTCGGTCGCCATCAGGCAGAATCGTCCCTCCACGTCCGAGAAGTCGGCGACCGGGAGGATCGCCCGCACCCTCTCGTCCTGCTCCATCGCGATCAGGGTACGCAGGTTCTTCCCGATCGAGTCCCGCCTGCCGGAGGGGAGCTTGTATCCCTGGGTGCGGTAGACGCGGCGCTTATTCGTGAACAATAGGATCTCGTCGCGCGCGTTCGCCAGGGCGCAGCAGGAGATGTAGTCGTCCTCCTTGGTCCGCTGACCGATCACCCCCTTGCCGCCGCGCCCCTGGCTGCGGAACTCGTGCGCCCGCGGGGCGTTGACATAGCCGCGGGCGGTGACCGAGACCATCAGGTCGTAGTCCGGGATCAGGCTGGTGAAATCGACCTCGCCATCCTCGTCGGTGATCAGGGTGCGACGCTCGTCCCCGTACTTATCGGCTACAGCTCTTAGCTCGCGCTTGATCGTCTCATCGAGGATCTCCTCGCTCCCGAGGATCCGCTCGTAGCTTTTGATCTCCTCCAGCTTCTCTTTGTACTCGGTGTCGATCTTCTCCCGCTCCAGCCCGGTCAGCTGGGAGAGCCTCATCTTGAGGATGGCATCGGTCTGCTCGTCGGAGAGGGCGAGCTCCTCCTTCAGATGCGCCGCCGCGGTGGCGCTGTCTTTGGCCGCGCGCAGAAGCTCGATCACCCGCTCGATGTTGGAAAGGGCCTTTCTGTACCCTTCAAGGATGTGGGCGCGGGCACGCGCCACCTTGAGCCGGTGCTCGGTACGACGGCGCACCACCTCACGGCGGAAGTCGATGAACGAGTTCAGGATCTCCTTCAGCGACAGGGTGCGCGGATTTCCATCCAGGATGACGAGAAACACCGCGGCGAACGTTCGCTCTAACGGTGTGTACTTGTACAGGCGATTCAGGATGACGTTCGGGTTTGCCGAGCGCTTGAGCTCAACCACCACACGGAGTCCCTCGCGATCCGACTCGTCACGCAAATCGGAGATCCCGTCGATATCTCCGGAGTGGACCTTAGCCGCGATTGCCTCCACCAAGGCGGATTTTCGCACCTGATAAGGGATCTCCGAGATGATGATCCGATCGTCCTCGATCGTCGCCTTCCCCCGCACGGTGATCTTCCCGGTCCCGGTCCGGTACATCTCCTCGATCCCGGCCCGTCCCATGATGATCCCCCCGGTGGGGAAGTCGGGGCCAGGGATGAACTGCATCAGATCGCGCACCGAGGCCTCGGGATGATCCATCAGGTAGATGATCCCATCGATCAACTCACCCAGGTTGTGTGGTGGGATCTGGGTCGTCATCCCGACCGAGATCCCCCACGCTCCGTTCATCAGAAGGTTGGGGACCTTGGCCGGGAGGACGACCGGCTCCTTGAGCGAGTCGTCGAAGTTCGGCATCCACTCGACCGTCTCCTCGCCGAGCTCCTCCAAGAACTCGGTCGCGATCGGAGCAAGCCGCGCCTCGGTATAGCGCATCGCTGCGGGTACGTCCCCGTCGATCGACCCGAAGTTCCCTTGCCCGTCCACCAGTGGGTAGCGGTAGGAGAACGGCTGGGCCATGTTCACCATGGTGTCGTAGATCGCGGCATCCCCGTGGGGATGGAACTTACCCATTACTTCGCCGACAATGCGGGCCGACTTCTTGTGGGGCTTCCCCGGCGTGAGGCCGAGCTCGTGCATCCCGTACAGGATACGACGTTGGACCGGTTTGAGGCCGTCGCGCACGTCGGGGATGGCGCGACCCCGGATCACGCTCATCGCGTAGTTGATGTAGGACTGCTCCATCTCCTCTTCGATGAACGTCCTCTCAATCCGTCCCATGATCGTCCTTCCTTGTTGTCTTGTTTAGGAAAGCTCCATTCCGCAGGAGATTATACTACACGATGCTGTACGGATCGACGGCGTCGCGGATGGCATCCCCCATGAAGTTGAACGCGAGCACGGTGATAACGATGAACACCCCAGGGATCAGAAGCCACGGATGCTGCTCGATCCCGGAGATGTTGTTCGCTGCGTTCAGAAGAGAGCCCCAGCTTGCCATCGGCTCGTGGATCCCCAGCCCGAGGAACGAGAGCGTCGCCTCGGTCAGGATCATCCCCGGGATGGTCAGGGTCGCCGCAACCACGAGATAGCTCGTGATGTTGGGAGTAATGTGACGGAGAATGATCCGCAGGTCGTTGGAGCCAGCCGCCTTGGCCGCAGTGACGAAGTCCATCTCGCGGATCGCCAGGATCTGCCCACGGATGACCCGTGCCGCACCGGCCCAGCCGATCAGCGAGAGGATGATGATGATCCCCAGGAACTGCTGTGCCGGCGGGAGCCCCATCCCGGCAAGAGCCGCCCCCAGTGCGAGAAGGATCGGGAGGCCGGGGATCGCCATGAACACCTCGAATACACGCTGCATCAGCATATCTATCCAACCGCCGTAGTAGCCGGAGATTCCCCCGAACAGGATGGCAAATGGCATACTGAAGATGATGACTAACGGCCCGACGGCGAGGGATATCCATGACCCGACCATCGTGCGGGAGAACAGATCGCGACCGAACTGATCTGTCCCGAACAGGAATACAGGAGCGGTGGATCCGTCCTTGGCCTGTGCCCCGAACAGATGAATGTCGGTCTTAAATATTCCCAGAAACCGGTACGTGTCGCCGTGGACGAAGAAGTGAATGTAGTATTTTTTGGATGTGTCCTCGGTGAAAAGCGGTTGATAGGTCTCGGGATCGAACGACCGCTTGAGCGCGTACACGTACGGTCGCAGAGAAAACCCTGATTCACTGCGAAAATGGAGCGTGCTCGGCCTGACGAACGGGTAGCTGCGAAATTGCCTGGCATAGGGATAGGGAGCGATGAACTGGGCCCCGATCGCCATCAGGACGAACAGGAGGATGATCCCCGTCCCGATGTTTCCGAGGCGGTGCTTCCGAAACCCCCGCCAGATCAATCCCCATTGCGAAGGTCGGGCTTGTGATTCCTTCTTGGCCTTAGATCCCATCTATGTTCCTCCGTATTTTCATTGGTATCGGATGCGCGGATCGACCCAGGCAAGCATGATATCGGCAAGGAGGTTCCCGACGAGGAGGAGGAAGCTGAAGAATACCAGTCCCCCCATCGTTACGTATTGATCCTGGGCGTTGAGCGACTGCCAGTACGCTCGCTCCACAGTCGGCAGGTTGAAGATAATGGCAGTCACCAAGGTTCCCGAAAGGAGGTTGGGAAGGGACATCCCGAGCATGGTGATGAGCGGGTTGATCGCGTTGCGGACGGCATGCTTGTAGATCACGACGCGCTCAGACAACCCCTTGGCCCGCGCCGTCTGCACGTAGGGAAGCCTAAGTGTATCGAGGAGGCTCCCGCGCATGTAGCGCATCAATCCAGCCATCCCCGAGGTGCCGACCACAAGCCAGACTGGCCACAAGTGCCACAGCAGGTTCAGGAATTTATTCCACGACCACGGGGCCTCGATGTACTTGTTGCTGAACAGCCCACCCACTCCGAGGTCGGGGCCGACGTGAAACACCGCAACCAACATCCACAGCACGACGAGAGCGAAGAAGAAGTTGGGGATCGACAGTCCCAGGAATCCGAAGAAGGTCAAGGTGTGATCGCTCACCTTGTACTGATGGGTCGCGGAGTATATCCCCAGCGGGATGGAAACCAGCCACGTCAAAAGCATCGTGCTTGCCGAGATGATCAGCGTCCAGAATAGCCTCCCTCCCATGAACAGAGTGAAGAAGACGGGCTGGCGCGTCTCGAACGACGTCCCGAAATCGCCGTAGCGGATGATCCGCGTGAACCAGATCCACCACTGGACGATGAACGGCTTGTCGAGGCCGTAGCGGTGCGCCATCTCGTCGAACGTCTCCTGGGTGATGTCCGGGTTGAGCCGGGAGCGGGTGAGATAATCCCCCGGCATCAACTGCAGGATGGCAAATGAGATCAGGGAGATGATGATAAGAAGCGGAATCATGTACAAAGTTCGTCGTATAATATAACTTATCATCGTTAACCTTCTGAAATATGCGGGGACGCGTTGCCGCGCCCCCGCGATTGGGTCGTTGTTACTTCTTTATGTATACGATGTCGATCAGGCCACCGCCCGGAGTCGCCAGCGGGTTAGTCGCCTCACCGTTTCCGATGAAGTTGTAGTACGCGTAGGTGAACTTCTGGTTGACGGTGAAGATCAACCCGAGGTCCTTCTCCGCGAAGAGCTGCTGGTACTCCTTGTAGTACTCGAACGCCTCATCGTTGTCGTACGTAGAGACGCCCTTGTCGAACAGCTCGTCGATCTGCTTCTCGTAGTCAAAGATATCGCCCTTGGCCGCCGAGTAGTGCCAGAAGTGGAGCCCTCCGGTGGAGCGATACACGTTCGCACCGTTGTTCGGCTCATCTCCGCCGGTAAGCCCGAGGACGACCGCCTCGTACTGGCCCCCGAGGAGCTTGGTGACCAGGGTGTTGAAGTCGACTGGGTTGAAGTTGGCCTTGATCCCGATCTTCTTCAGGTCGTCGGCGAGGATCTGGCAGAACCCTTCACGCAGTGTGTTACCGGAGTTCGTGTTGAGCTCGAACTCGACCGGGGTACCGTCCTCGAACTCGCGGATCCCGTCTCCGTCATTGTCCACGATCCCGATCTGATCCAGAAGTTTCGCCGCTTTATCCAGGTCATAGTCATAGATCACAGCGTTCTTCTCAGTGATCGGGCCACCGTAGTAGTCGCGTCCCGCGTAGAACGGGGAGTTCATGCTCACCGGGCTCCACTGCGGGGCCGCGAGACCGTTGTACAGGTTGTTGATGACCGTCTGCTTGTCGATCGCATGCGCGATCGCCTGGCGGAACGCGAGCTTGCGGAACAGCCCCTTCAGCTTCTCGTTCGGGGTATCGAGGTTAAACGAGACCCATAGGGTTCCGTACGTCGCGCCCTTGATCAGGACGGTGAACCCCTTCTGGGCCTCTTCGGCCTTCAGGATCGGGACGTCGCTCGGGCGGGCGCCGAACGCGTAGATCTCACCGTTGCGGAACTTGAGGAGCGACACGTCCTGGCTCGCCACCACCAGGTCGACCCACTTGTCGAGGTAAGGGAGCTGGACCCCGTTCGGATCGTAGTGGTAGTAGTAAGGGTTGCGGACCATCACGACCTGCTGGTCCGGGGTGAAGCTGTCCAGGACGAACGGTCCCATGCCGACGATCTCCTTGGGGTCGGTATCGAGTCCCCACACGCCGTTGAACGTACCCGCCGGCACGTCCGGGTTGAGCTTGTGCACGTACTGGGCAAGCTTGTGCTTCGGCATGATCGAAACGCCCATCGCGTTCAGGATCGGGCGGAAGACCATGGATATGGTCACCTTGACGGTGTAGTCGTCCACCTTCTCCACCTTCGGGAACGAGCCGTCCGGAAGCTGGAGAATGTCGCGGGTGTCGGTCTCCACGTCCTCGTTGAAGTAGAGATCGTTGAACGTGAACACAACGTCGTCGGCAGTGAACGGCTCGCCGTCAGACCACTTGAGCCCCTGGCGCAGGTGGAACGTGATCGTCAGCCCGTCCTCAGAGATGTCCCACGACTTGGCGAGCTCGGGCTCGATCGCGCCGTTGATCGGGTTGGTTGTGGTCAACCCCATGAACATCTTGTCCGTATAAGCGGTCGTGCTCGTCTCGTGCGCGGTGACGGCGTTCCACTTCTTCGGGTTGGAGATGGTCGAGGTGTAGAGGGTCCCGCCCCTGACTCCAGGCTGCAGGTCAGCGTACGGGGTCCCCTCCTGTCCGAGGGGAACGATCAACGCATCCTTCGGCATCGTCGCGTACCCCTGCCCGAACACCACCGCACCGGCAGAGAGGACGAGTGCCAGTCCAATTACCAACAATGCCAGTCTTTTCATTATATGTAACCTCCTTTGTTTGGTCCCTTACTTGCCGTACCGGTTGGCCAGGGCCACCTCGTAGGCGTAGAGGTATTCTGCGCTCTTGACGCCGTGGCCGGCGACGAGGACCTTCTCCAGATCCTGAGCCGTGAGGTCGGACTCGATCAGCTTGCTCGACAGGGCGATCGCCCCGGCGATCCGCAGCCCGGCGCTCTCTCCGTTCAGAGCGAGGTCTTCCAGCTCCGCCTGGGTCTTCGGGTTGAACGAGAGGTAGAACCCGGCCAAGACCTCACCAGCGGCGTAGGCGAGCTCGTCGGAGTCGTTGGTGACCGCTTGCTCTTCGAGGTCGGCTGCCTTCAGGCTACGACGGCTGATGAAGTAGTAGGCACGTGCCGCTGCAAGCCGTACCTCATGGGTCTTGCTTGTGTCGGCGGCCATCGCCTTCAGCTCGTCCGCCTTCTTTGCGATCAGGTAGGTGACAAGCGGGTTCACCGCCGCGGCCCGGATCATCTCCGGTTGGTCACCACCGGCGATCGCCATGAGCTCGTCTTCGGTCTTGTCACGATAGAGGATCTCGAGCGCCTTGCTCGCTGCGGTGCGCAGACCGATCGTGCGGCCGTTTGCCGCCAGGGCTTCAAGTTCAGCTACCGTCTTGCTCTGGGCGTAGGAATCGGCGAGAGCCATCCCTGCCGCCGTGCTGATTTCTGGGATCAGTTCGTTGGAAGCGATGTCCTCCAGTTGCGCTGTGGTGTACGCTCCCGCAATGAGTGAAAAGAGCAATACCACACCAGACAGTGCGACCAGCGTTCGCAGGCCGAAACGTTTCATATTTGTACCTCCTTTTTGATGTTGAAGCCGTCCCAAAAGATACTGCAAAGTTGCCGCATCACCTCCGGGCTTCCTAAAGTCTAGTGGAGAGTCACCTAATCATACCAGGAGTGGAGGCGGAATGTCAATCAGAAAAACAGTCGATCCACTCCCCCACCGATTTGTCGAGCTCTTCACGGGAGAGCCCGCACGCTTCCCGAATCGCGGAGTCGAGCGAGAGGTCTTCTCCGAGGGGGGACGTACCGATCCAGATGGACCGGATCGCCTTCGGACCGAAATGATCGAGGACGTACTTCAACATCAGGCCCGCCTCGATTCTGACAGTATTCGGATCGCTCGTTCCGTAGTCGAGGATGTACAACGAAGTCCAGCGTCCCTCCTGACGGAGCCGTCTTCCTTGGGCGACGAGGTCCGCGGTCTCTGTAGTGAGGGCAACAGCGAGGCCGTCACGGAGCAGATTCGAGTAGGTATCCATCCGGAACGCATAAGCCGGGATCGTCCGTGCGAGCTGAAAGACAGCGTCATCATCGACGAGGAGGTGAAAGGCGGCACTCTCCTCCGGGGGGAGCGGGGTAACCGTCTCTCCTGCAGTCCTTGTGGCTTGGTCGGGATAGAGGAACACCGTCACCTGAGAGGGAAGTTCAGCGGGTGCGAGAGCGAGTTCCCCGATTACCTCCTGATAGCTTGTCTGGAGCGTTTTTACCTTCTCCTGCGCTGTAGCTCGATCTGGAGCGAGCACTCGAATCGTACCGCTGCTGGCCGTCGCCCAGCCGTGGAAGAGAGTGAGGTATCGCTTCATCTCAGCGTAAACTTCGCCGGTTAGTCCCGCGGCGATCCGCTCCGCCGCGGCGAAGTCCCCCATGGAGATTGCACACTTAACCGCGATCGCGATCTCGGCCGGATCCGCAGACCCGACTAGATACTTCCTCGCCTCTGCGTAGGCTCTTCCCGGATCCCCGCTTGCGAGGAGGTAATAGGAATGCCAACGATGGTAGTCCGGGGCTTTCATTCCGGAGGCGAGTGCCGCCTCACGCCACCCCTCACTGAGATGGGTAATCGACTCCGGGGTGATACGGGCGAGCAGCCGCTCCGTGCTCCCCTTTCCCCATGCGCGTCTCACCCCGGTAATCCCCCCTTCCTCCTCAATGAGGAATTGAACGAGCGACGCCGACTCGAGCGCCGGAATCGAGCCTGTCTCGTTCTCGACCCTTAGATCGAAGATCCCCTTGAACGCGTCGAGGGAGACGATCGCGGCGGGAGAGTAGGGGGAGTCGAACTGATCGTACAAAGAAGGCGGAAACCGGTTTTTCTCCTCTAACCGGATCAGTTGAGGGATGGAGAGAAAGAGGCGGTCGGGGAGTCCGGCGACGACCGCGTGGAAGTTGCGGTTCGGATCAGCTGCGTACATCCGCATCCCCGTCTTCAGGATCTGGGATCGGCAGTCTCCCCACCCGAACGCAAGGACCAGCTCGGCGAGGCGGGGACGTGGGTCCTCCCCCACGAGCAGGTCCAGTGGTGCAGTATAGGTCGAGCTGGCGTTCGGACCTTTTCTCTTCATGATCGAGCTCTGGAGATCAGAGATATCGGGATGGACAAAGACGTCGATCGGTTGGGGGATGAGTTTCGGATCCACGTGAAGGAGGGCGATGAGGTCACGCAGCTCCTCCTCCAGCTCCGCGGCGAGGACGGAGTGACCGCTCTTGATCGACGAATCCTTGGGATACCACAGATTGAACTCCTCAGTCCGGTAGCACACCAAGCCCTGGAGCTCAGGGGTGGCGGCGGGTTGGACCAAATAGATGAGTATCGCGATCGCGATCCCGATCCCCAATCCTCCAATGAGGAGCCCCCCGATCATCGCCATCACTGGATTACGAAAAAACCTCTTCCATCCCTTGCGCTCTTGCATATTGCGGTGATTATACCGGACATCGGACAGGGATGCCGGGAGCAATTTTGACAGGAGGGGAGCCCGTTGCTATACTAGTCATCGCGGGGTTTGATGCACGTCGTACGTGAAGTAGGAGGCCGCTATGGAGATCCTGAAAGTCGCATCCCGTTCAAACCCAAACTCGGTCGCTGGGGCGATCGCCGGGGCACTGGAGAAGGACGGCGTTGTTGAACTGCACGCGATCGGCGCCGGTGCGGTTAACCAGACAGTGAAAGCGATCGCAATCGCTCGTCGTCTCGTGGAGAAAGGAGATGGCGCTCCGATCAAGGTTGTCCCCGGGTTTGTTGAGCTGAGGATCTCCGGTGAGGAGAAGACCGGGATCCGGTTCATCGTGGAAAAGTAGCTTATCCATCCCTATCTATGACATTGAGCAATAGCATTAGAGAATGCCTTGTCGCGGCTTGGGAGTCCCTTGGCTACAGGGCGACGCCGGTGGAGGTGACCCCGGCGGAGCGCCCGGAGTTCGGGGACTTCTCCACAAACCTCGCCCTTGTGGGAAGCAGAGCGGCCCAACTTCCGCCGCGCGAGCTCGCGACGCAAATCATCGCTCATCTCCCGGACGGACCGTTCGCCAAGGTGGAGATCGCCGGACCAGGGTTCATCAACCTGTTCTTGAAACCCGAGTTCATCCACTCTGCCCTGCGGGAGATCCTGCAAGCCGGGGAGGAATTCGGCAGCACGAACATCGGAAACGGGAAGTCACTTCAGGTTGAGTTCGTCAGCTCCAATCCCACCGGCCCGCTCACCGTGGGGCACGGGCGCCAGGCGGTCCTCGGGGACGTCCTCGCATCCCTGTATGAGTCACTCGGGTATCGGGTGACGCGCGAGTACTACTTCAACGACGAGGGGCGCCAGATCGATCTCCTGGCGGAGTCCCTGTGGGTGAGATACCGGGAGCTGTTCGGGGAGCGGCGCGAGATCCCGGAGGACGGATACAAGGGCGACTACCTGATCGAGATCGCCCGCGCCGTCCGGGACGAGATCGGGGATCGGTTCCCCGAGTTCACCCCCCAAGCACGGGAGTTCTTCGCGGAGGCCGCCGTATCCCGGATCAAGGAGTCGATCCGGGAGGACCTCGCCCGCCTTGGGGTGGAGTTCGACGTCTGGTTCAGCGAGGGGGATCTCCACCGCAGCGGGGAGGTGACCGCGACACTGGATGCCCTGCGCGCCCGCGGCGGGACCTACGAAAAGGACGGGGCGATATGGCTGCGGGCGGAGGAACACGGGGGAGCGAAGGATTCCGTCCTCATCCGCAGTGACGGGCGCCCGACCTACCTCATGGTCGACATCGCCTACCACATGAACAAGTTTCGCCGCGGCTTCGCTCGTGTTATCGACGTCCAAGGGGCCGATCATGTGGTGGAACAATCGTGCGTCAAGGCCGGGCTGCGCATCCTCGGGGTGCCGGAGGAGTTCCTCTCCTACGCCGTGCACCAGTTCGTGAGCATCAGGGAGAGGGGGGAAAGAGCCCGGATGTCGACCCGCGCCGGCAGGTTCATCACCCTCCGCACCCTCGTGGATGAGGTGGGCAAGGATGTGGTCCGGTACTTCATGGCGGCGCGCAAGCCGCAGAGCCACCTCGAGTTCGATATCGACCTCGCCCGTGCCCAATCCCTCGACAATCCGGCCTATTACATCCAGTACGCCCACACCCGCATCGCCTCGATCTTCCGCAAGGCGGAGATCACACGCGAATGGGCCGATGTCGATCTCTCCCCATTGACGGCGCCGGCGGAACTCGGGCTGATCAAGCTCCTCGATCGGTTCCCGGAGATAATCGAGCAGAGCGCACGCGAGTTCGGACCGCACCTTCTCACCGATTATGCCCTCGAGGTCGCCCGTGCCTTTCACGCCTATTACGATGCATACCGCGTGTTGGGAGAGGAAGAGGGAGTCACGCACGCCCGGCTCGCCCTCCTCGCCGGGGTGAAGACCGTCATCTCCCGGTCGCTCGGGCTGTTGGGGATGACCGCACCGGAGGTGATGTGATGGCCTGGTTCGACCGACTCAAACAGGGACTGAAGCGGACGCGCGCCGGGCTCGCCGCCCCGCTCGGTCAGATCCTCCGGGGAGGCAAGCTTGAGCCGGAGACGATGGAGGAGCTGGAGGAGGCGTTGATCGCAGCTGATGTCGGGGCACGCGTCGCCACTGAGCTGGTGGAGTCCCTCGCCGCTGCCGGAGGCGCCCCCCTCGATGCGCTCAAGCAGGGGATCAAGGCCCGGCTCGCCGGGGCGGAGCGCCGGCTCGCCCTGCGAACCGACGGGAGCCCGACGGTGATCTTCGTCGCCGGGGTGAACGGGTCGGGGAAGACGACCACCGTGGCCAAGATCGCCGCTCGGCTGCGCGCCGAGACGCCGGAGATTCCGATCACCTTCGCTGCTGCGGACACGTTCCGGGCGGCGGCGATCGAGCAGCTCGGGGTGTGGGCGGAGCGGATCGGAGCCGACATCATCAAGCATCGGATCGGGGCCGACCCGGCCGCCGTGGTGTTCGACGCGATCGACCACGCGGTCAAGACCGGCGGGGTCCTCCTGATCGACACCGCGGGCCGGCTCCATACCAAGCACAACCTGATGGAGGAATTGAAGAAGATCGAACGGACCGTCCAAAAGAAGCTCGGACGCCCCTCGGACGAGCGGCTCCTCGTCCTCGACGCGACGACCGGGCAGAACGGGATCTCGCAGGCGCGCCTGTTCCACGACGCAATCGACCTTTCCGGGATCGTCCTCACCAAGCTCGACGGGACGGCCAAAGGCGGCGTGGTCCTTGCCATCTGGGAAGAACTTAAGCTCCCGATTCTGTACATCGGGGTTGGGGAACAGCCGGAGGACCTGCACGAGTTCTCTGCCGAGCAGTTCGTCGAGGCGCTCTTCTCCGGGTAAAATCGCGAGATTGAGGGATCGAATGATTGGGAGAAAATAGCGATTGAAATTGCTCAATCGCGGGATCGCAGAATTTTTATGGAGGTGCAGTCAAGTGAAAAAGTACGTGTATTTCTTCAGCAAGGGCAAGAGCGAGGGGAACGCCTCGATGAAGGATATCCTCGGGGGAAAAGGGGCGAACCTCGCGGAGATGGCCAGGATCGGAATCCCGGTCCCGCCCGGGTTCACCATCTCAACCGAGGTCTGCCGCTATTACGCCGAGGAGCATCCGGGTGAGTACCCGCCCGGATTGAAGGAACAGGTCGAGGAGAACATGCGCAAGCTCGAAGCCGAGACCGGGATGCGGTTCGGGGATCCGGACAACCCGCTCCTCGTCTCGGTCCGCTCCGGAGCAGCGGTCTCCATGCCCGGGATGATGGACACGGTCCTCAACCTCGGCCTGACCGACGAGACGGTGCAGGGACTCGCGCGCAAGACCGGGAACGCCCGGTTCGCCTACGACGCCTACCGGCGGCTCGTGCAGATGTACGGGGACGTCGTCCTCGGCCTGAAGCCCGAGTCCGAGAAGGAGCTCGATCCGTTCGAGCAGATCATCGACGCCCTGAAGAAGAAGCGCGGGGTTGAGCTCGACACCGATCTCACCGCCGACGACCTGAAGGAGCTCGCCGAGTCGTTCAAGCAGGTGATCAAGGACAAGCTCGGGGTGGAGTTTCCCCAGGATCCGAACGAGCAGCTGTGGGGGGCGATCGGGGCGGTGTTCGGCTCGTGGAACAACCCGCGGGCGATCAAGTACCGCGAGATCAACGACATCCACGGCCTGATCGGAACCGCGGTGAACGTGCAGGCGATGGTGTTCGGAAACATGGGCGAGAACTCCGGCACCGGGGTCGCGTTCACCCGCAACCCGGCGACCGGTGAGAACGAGTTCTACGGTGAGTACCTGCTGAACGCCCAGGGGGAGGACGTCGTCGCCGGGATCCGCACCCCGCAGCCGATCTCCACGCTGAAGGAGCAGATGCCGCAGGTCTACCAGGAGCTCCTCGAGATCCGCGAGATCCTGGAGGAACACTATCGCGACATGCAGGACATCGAGTTCACCATCCAGGAAGGGAAGCTCTACCTCCTCCAGACGCGGACCGGGAAGCGGACCGCGGCGGCCGCGGTGCGGATCGCGGTCGACATGGTGAACGAGGGGAAGATCACCAAGGAGGAGGCGCTCATGCGCGTCACTCCGGCCCACATCGACCAGCTCCTCCATCCGACATTCGATCCGGAGGCGGAGAAAAAGGCCGTGCTGCTCACCAAGGGGCTCCCGGCAAGCCCGGGCGCGGCGACCGGAGCGGTCGTATTCTCCGCCGAGGCGGCGGAGGCAGCGGCCAAGCAGGGGAAGAAGGTGATCCTCGTCCGGATCGAGACCTCACCTGAGGACATCGGTGGGATGAACGCCGCGCAGGGGATCCTCACCGCCCGCGGCGGGATGACGAGCCACGCCGCCGTCGTCGCCCGCGGGATGGGGAAGTGCTGCGTCGCTGGGGCAGGAGATCTGGTGATCGACTACGCGAAGGGCGAGTTCACCGTCAACGGGCACACAGTGAAGGAAGGGGACTCGATCAGCCTGAACGGCTCCACCGGCGCCGTCTACCTGGGAGAGGTTCCGACAATTGAGCCGGAGCTGTCGGGGAACTTCGGCACCATCCTCACCTGGGCCGACGAGGTCCGGCGCCTCGGGGTGCGCACCAACGCCGATACCCCGCACGACGCCGCCCAGGCGGTGAAGTTCGGCGCAGAAGGGATCGGGCTCTGCCGCACCGAACACATGTTCTTCGAGGGAGATCGGATCATCGCCGTGCGCGAGATGATCCTCGCCGACGACGAGGCCGGTCGGCGCAAGGCGCTCGCCAAGCTCCTCCCGATGCAGCGCGGCGATTTCGAGGGGATCTTCCGCGCCATGGGGGCCCGCCCGGTGACGATCAGGCTTTTGGACCCGCCGCTGCACGAGTTCCTCCCGCACGATGCTGAAGGACAGCGCGAAGTCGCGCAGGCGATGGGAATCCCGGTGGAAAAAATCAAGGAGAAGGTGGAGGCGCTGCACGAGTTCAACCCGATGCTCGGGCACCGCGGCTGCCGGCTCGGGATCACCTATCCGGAGATCACCGAGATGCAGGCCCGTGCGATCATCGAGGCGGCGTGCACCGTGTACAAGGAGGGGATCAAGGTCCATCCCGAGATCATGGTCCCGCTCGTGGGAAACGTCAAGGAGCTCGAGCTGCAGCGGGCGGTGATCGACAAGACTGCACAGGAGGTCCTCAAGGAACAGGGCCTCACCACCGATGACATCCCGTACAAGGTGGGGACGATGATCGAGGTCCCGCGTGCCGCGGTCACCGCCGACGAGATCGCCCGCGAGGCGGAGTTCTTCAGCTTCGGGACGAACGACCTCACCCAGATGGGGTGTGGATTCTCCCGCGACGACGCCGGCAAGTTCCTGAAGGAGTACGTCGCCAAGGGGATCTACGAGTACGATCCGTTCCAGGTCCTCGACCAGGACGGAGTGGGCAAGCTCGTCAAGATGGCGTGCGAGCTCGGACGCAAGACCCGGCCGGACATCCACCTCGGGATCTGCGGCGAGCACGGAGGTGAACCGCGGTCGATCGCGTTCTGCCACCGCGTTGGGCTCGATTACGTGAGCTGCAGTCCGTACCGCGTCCCGGTGGCGCGCCTCGCCGCGGCACAGGCGGCGCTCGCCGACAAGTAGCGACACTATTGGCACCTGATAACAACGGAGGCTGGGAGATCCCGGCCTCTTTTTTTGGTGCACCGTGGAGACGCAGAGGACGCTGAGACTGGGGTTTCCGATGAGTCCACGCTCTTGCGCAGGATTATCCCTTTGCCGTGCTTTCAGCATCTCTGCGGTAAAATCCTACCCGTCGAGAAGGTGGTGAGTTGACGAAAGAAGAGACGATCGTAGTAGCGGGGATCGGTAAGGTGAGGATCCGCCTCGTTCCGACCGAGGAGGAGCTCGTGCAGGCGGAGCGGGCCAAGCGGGCGCGCGGGTTCTTCCTCTCCCTCGTCGAGTCCCTCTTGATCGAGCCTGAGTATGTCAAAGAAGACTGGGTCAAGCTCCCAGAAGAGGCACTCCGCCCTCTTGCCCGTTTGATCGCACAGGCGAACGGGCTCGACCCGTACTTCAAGCCGAAGAAGGAAAAGCCTTTCTACAACGCATTTCGTAACGCATGGCGCATGCAGCGGGCCGCGCACCGGGACGCCATCTTCCAGCGAGCGCTCGCTGCATGGAAGGCGCATCTGGAGGCAGGACTCGCCGCGGTGGAGAAAGCGTACACCGAGCAGGTCGGGATGGATCGATCTGGTTTGTGTGAGCTCGCCCGGGACGGCTACCTCCTCTCCCCGCGCGTCATCGCAGCGGTCGGTAAACCGGTCGCTCCGGACGGGCTCGGAGAACTCATGACCGCGGAATTCATCGTCGGTCTCGTCGAATCGTGGTTCGACCTTCCCCCGTTCATCCGCAGGGAACGGATCATCCGCGATGCGATCTCCGCGTTCCGGCGTGGGGAGTACGCACTTTCGATCTATGGACTGCTCCCTCAGCCCGAGGGTGTCCTGTGGGACTACCTGAAAGAGGCGAACCCGGCCGAACTCACGCTGGAGGAGCTGATCGAGATCCAAGGGCGAAGCTACGTCACAGTGGAAGCATTCCTGCGTGAGATTCTCTCTCGCCTGATCGGGACGGAAGAGCTTCCGTTCTATCGATTCGTCAAGTTCGCTGCGTTCACCGACGACGGAACCCTCAACCGTCACGCAGTGGAACACGGGATATCCCTCGCGTTCGCCACCCGGGAGAACGCGATTCGGGTCATCCTCCTTCTCGATTTCGTCCACTTCGTCCTCAAAGAATTGGAACATAAATAGAGCTCACCACCGCGGTTCGTGATCCGTAACTTTCGATCAAGATTTGCGTGATGCCTCAAAACGAGAATTGTCAGAGGGGTATCCGTCGTTGCCTCAGAATTTGGGTTACCCATTGCATCTCCACAGCTTACTCAGGTTCTTCTCCATTCGATGGCGAATCTCTACTAGGTTGAGGCCCGGATAACCTTCTTGGAAACTTCGGCCGATGCGCGCTGAGAAGACGGTAGATGGTAACAGAGTTGATCTGTCTCACCAGCTTCTCAACTTCGGGACAGAGCGTTGGTTCGCCGCTTTGCTCCAACACATTCATGGCTTCGGTAACTTTTTCAATGAGGTACTGTAGTAGGCCAAGACATCGTGACCCCCCTTAGAGGCCCAGATCACCGCCACCTTGTCGAGTAGGATCACCGGGAAACAAGCGAACTCGTCCGGTAGATCTAATCCTAATTCTCGCAGCTTCTCCATCGGCGTCTTCCCCTCCATCCCCGCCCCAAAGTGTGGCCGCTCCACGTTGTAATAATACTGCCACCGCCGCGCCAACCTCAGAAACTCCTCATCGTTTTTAGCCCGCTTAAGACAGGGAATGTAGAACTCCTCGTCATCAGTGCGGTGCGACCGCTCTACCCGCCCTTGGTACCCCTTCCTCCCTTTTGGAGCCCGCCGCAGCCTCGCTCCAAACGGCCGGTAGTACTTCTCGTCCAGCTTGGCTAGGTGTTCTGGATTCTCTCCTCCAAACTCAGACCCCCAATCCTCTTGCCAGTCCACCTCGACCTCGATCCCCCATGCCCTAAGCCAACTCATCACCAACGCCACAAAACATAGCCCGTTCACCACTGAGAGCCTGTGGCTGTAAGCTAAGAATCTAAGCCTTGTCCGCCCCTCAAGGAATGTCCACTGGTAGCGGGGAAGCCTGTGTTTCCTCAGGTGGTCCCAACGCTTTGTCCCCAGCGTCCCCTTGTCCAGGATGTCCTTGGTGTCCACCTGGGCAAGGCGGAACGGCTCCTCCTCTTCCCACGCCCAGCGGGCCGGGTAGAACGTCTTGCGCTTCTTCCTCTTCCTCCTGCCTTCACCCAGGTGGCGCCTTAAGATGTGCCTGACCGTTCCCTCGGGTAGCCTCAGGGCGTGAGCGATACGTCTTCTGCCCCAGCCCCGCTCCTGGCTCAGGGAAAGGACTTCTTCCTCCACCTCCTTGGGAGTGCGGCGAGGGCTTGTGTGGGGACGGCGTGATCGATCCACAAGACCCGCCTCCCCTTCCTGCAGGTACCTCCGCACCCACTTGCGCACGGTATTGCGGGAGATGGAAAGCCGACGGGCAGTCTCCCTCAGGCTCCCACACTCCTTGTAGGTGTCCACGATCTTCAGTCTTAAGGTCACTTTGCCCTCCGGGTGGGTGATCTTGTAAGCTTCGGTGAGCGTAAAGGCCAGCAAGGTGGCATCCCTCCTTTCATGGCTGTTTGTACAATCTTACGCATAGGAGGGATGCCGCACTTTTTCAAGAACTCCTCGAACGCTGAAAGGTTTGGGGGTGGGTCACCATGTGTTGGCGCATCCACCGGAGATGCTTGAACTCACGTAGTGTCTTCTCTACGTTCATCCCCCGAAACTGCTTACGCCAGCTGTAGAACGTAGCTTGTGAGATTCCATGCTCACGACAGATCTCCGTGATGGTCTGGTCTCCCTTGTCCGCTTGCTCCAAAATCTTCACAATCTTTTTTCAGCGAACCTACTTCTCTTCATGAGAATCGACTCCTTCCTCAGAGCGATTCTCTACTTACTGGTCCAGTTTCAAGGGTGCACGCCCCGCGGAAGAGCTTC
>JAGGSO010000031.1 GCA_021159055.1 Candidatus Bipolaricaulota bacterium
TCGTAAATCGCTTGGGACGCCTTCTTGAGATCCGCCGCTGTGATCTCGTCCCCGGGGTGAAACTTCACCACGGCGAGAATATCATGGGTGGAGATCTTGTCGTTTCCCTCCACCGCTATCGCGGATACGGTGACGGGAAAATCGGCGGCAAATGCCGCCACTCCTATCGCCAACAACAGTCCGATGATCACCAACGCGGTCAGTTTCATGTTACCTCCTATGCTAGGTCGTCACTTGCCCGGTATTGGATCGCTTCCGCGATATGCGCGTCCCTGATCTTCTCTGAGCCTTCTAGATCAGCGATCGTCCGTGCCACCTTGAGCACGCGGGTGTAGCCCCGCGCGCTGAGCGCGAACCGATCTATCGCCAGTTCCAACAGCCCCTTCGCCTCCTTCTCCAAGGCGCAGTACCGAGCAACCTCACGCGGATCGAGCTGGGCGTTGGAGAACCGCCCCGACCGACCCTTCATTCTATCCCATTGTATCCGGCGGGCGGCGATCACTCTAGCGCGGACCGATTCGGACGACTCCCCACGCGGTCGAGAGAGGAGCTCCTCCCGGGTGAGACGGGGAACATCAACGAACAGATCGATCCTATCGAGGAACGGCCCGGAGAGGCGCTTGCGATAGCGTCGGATCTCGTACGGACTGCACGTGCACGGGTGAACCGGATCACCGAGATGACCGCACGGGCACGGGTTCATCGCGGCAACCAGGGTGAAGCTGGCGGGATACCGCACCGCCACTCCGGCGCGGGAGATCAGGATCGAGCGGTCCTCGAGCGGCTGGCGCAGGGTCTCGAGGACGCGGCGGTCGAACTCCGGGAGCTCATCCAGGAACAGGACCCCGTGGTGGGCAAGGGTGATCTCCCCCGGGCCCGGGGTCCCGTGCCCGCCTCCGACCATCCCGGCATAGGAGATGGTGTGGTGGGGAGCGCGAAACGGCCGCCTCGTCACGAGCGGGGTGTCGGGGTCGAGCAGCCCGGCGATGGAGTAGATCCGCGTCACCTCGAGCGCTTCTTCGAACGAGAGCGGGGGAAGGATCCCGGGCAGGGCGCGGGCGAGCAAGCTCTTTCCTGCTCCTGGAGGGCCGATCATCAGTAGGTTGTGCCCCCCGGCGGCGGCGATCTCGAGCGCGCGTTTCGCCTGCTCCTGCCCCTTTATCTCCGCCAGGTCGATCACCGGGGGTGCCGCGCTCCGGTCGAGCAGCCCCTCCCGATCGACGGAGAACGGTTCGATCACCACTTCCCCGGACAGAAAGCCAGCCGCCTCCTGCAGAGTGCGCACCGGGTAGATCCGAATCCCCTCTACCAGCCCCGCCTCGGCAGCGTTCCCAGCCGGAACGATGATACCGTCCAGTCCGTCCTCAGCGGCGGCGATCGCGATCGGGAGCATCCCCCGCACCCGCCGCACCTCTCCGTCCAGGGAGAGCTCCCCCACGATCAGGTAGCGCCGGTCCGGGGGAGGGATCTCTCCGGCTGCGATCATGATCCCAAGGGCAATCGGCAGGTCGAAACCAACTCCTTCCTTGCGCAGGTCGGCCGGGGCGAGGTTGGCGGTGATCCGACGGGCCGGGAAGGAGAACCCGGAGTTCTTGACCGCGCTCCGGATCCGCTCGCGGCTCTCGCTCACCTCCTTCTCCGGGAGCCCGACCACCTGGAAAGCCGGGAGTCCGTTTGCCACATCGCACTGCACCTCGACGATCGCCGCCTCGATCCCGGAGATTACAGCAGAAAGAAGCTTAGAGAACATCATCCACCTGGAACGCGTCTTTGTACAACTCAACTCGATCCGGCCGGATGGCGACGACATCGAACCTGATCGGAAGCTCGGTCCCGACCTCTCCCAGGTAAACACGGGCGGCGGCGATCAGCCGCTCGCGCTTCGCCGGGGTGATCGCCGCCTCGGGCCCGCCGAACCCGTTCCGTGTCCGGGCCTTCACCTCCACAAACACGAGGGTATCCCCGTCGCGGGCGATCAGGTCGATCTCCCCAAACCGACAGCTCCAGTTGCGGGCGACGATCCTGTACCCGCGCTCCTGCAGATACCGGCGCGCGGCCTCCTCCCCCGCCCGTCCCGATCGAGTTACGTTACGCATCCCGTCTTTATGATAATTTCAACCCCTCAGTCCTGACAAGCGTTGCGCCGCAGAGCGGCAGAGACTATAATTTCATAAAGAAAAGGAAAGACGAAGAAGGAGCGATGGGAATAGTTCTCAAAGGGATAGCCGCGGCGCTCGGAGAAGCCCTTACTGTAAAGCGCGTCGATATCCGCATCGAAGGGAACAAAATCGAGAAAATCAGCGAGTCCCCCCTCCCGGTCGCCCCGGCCGACGAGCTCGTCTCCGGGGAGGGAAAGCTCGCGATCCCCGGGTTTGTCAATCTCCATACTCATCTGCCGATGGTCCTGTTCCGGGGAGCGGCGGACGACCTCCCGCTGGAGGAGTGGCTGCGTGATCGGATCTGGCCGCTGGAGGCGCGGCTTACGGACGAGGCCGTGTACTGGGGCTCCCTCCTCGGGCTGGCGGAGATGATCCGGAGCGGGACAACGGCGTTCTCCGACATGTACTTCCACCTCGACGCGATCGAGCGGGCGGTCGCCGAGTCCGGGATGCGGGCGGTCCTCTCCTACGGGATCATCGCCGCAGAGCTCGATGCGCACGGGAAGGAGGAGCTCGCTCGGGCAGAGGAGACGGTGAAGCGACTCAAGGACGGCGAGGAGAGGATGAAGGCGGCTGTCGCTCCCCATTCCATCTACACCTGCGGGAGGGAAGTATGGAAGCGGGCGGTCGAGCTCGCGCTCGAACAGGAAGTGCCGATCCACACCCACCTATCCGAGACACAGACTGAGGTGGCGGACTGTTACGTGCGCCATCGGATGAGCCCGGTGGAGCTCCTACAGGAGTGGGGTGGATTCTCCGCTCCGACGATCGCCGCTCATTGCGTGCACGTGACCCCAAGCGACGTCGATATCCTGGCCCGTCACCGCGTCACCGTGGCCCACTGCCCGCGCAGCAACGCCAAGCTGGGAAACGGGATCGCCCCGATCTCCCGGCTGCGGTCCGCCGGGGTGAACGTCGGAATCGGGACGGACGGAGCAGCATCAAACAACAGCCTGGACATGGCATCCGAGCTCCGGTTCGCGGCGCTGTCGGCAAAAGCGGCCTCCGGGGACCCGACGATCATTCCCGCCCAGGAGGCGGTGCAGATGGCGACGGTGGCAGGAGCACGAGCCCTCGGGCTCGAGGGAACGATCGCAGAAGGAAACCGAGCCGATATCGCGATCGTCGATCTGGAGCGGGTGGAGACGATCCCGACGTCGGATCCGCTCTCCTCCCTGGTCTACTCCGCCGGGAGAGGGGCGGTGACCGATGTAGTGGTCGACGGGAGGTTCCTCATGCGGGACCGCTCGCTCACCACCATCGACGAAGATCGGGTAAAATACGAGGTGAAGAAGATAGCGAAAAGCTACAAAAACTGAGCCATCCCCACCTGGGCGGGCGGGAGATCCCCCGCGCGGATGCGGGAGTAGAAGGAGGAAACAGATGGGACTTACCACAGAGAAGAAGAGAGAGTTGATCCGGACGTATGGAATGAGCGAGACGGACACCGGCTCGGTACCGGTACAGATCGCGCTTTTGACGGAGAGGATCAAGGAACTGACCGAGCACTTGAACGTGCACAAGAAGGACTTCAGCTCGCAGCGGGGGCTGCGCAAGATGGTCGGCCAACGGCGCCGACTTCTGAAGTACTTAAAGCGCCAGGACTTCCAGGCGTACAAGGAATTGATTCAGAGATTGGGAATCAGAGGAGTATAGTGAGACATGGTAATAAAGGAAAGTATTCAATTTAACGGCAAAGAGATCTCCCTGGAGACGGGCCGGATGGCCAAACAGGCGAACGGCGCCGTCCTCGCCAGTTATGGCGACACCAAGGTATTAGTGACGGCTGTCATCCAGGAGAGCAAAGAAGAACTCGACTATTTTCCCCTCCGCGTCGACTACGAAGAGCGCTTCTACGCAAGCGGAAAGATCCCGGGGGGATTCTTCAAACGCGAAGGGCGGCCGAGTGACGTCGCCATCCTGAGCGCGCGCATGATCGACCGGCCGATCCGGCCGCTGTTTCCCAAAGGGTACAACGACGAAGTACAGATTGTAGCCACCGTTCTGTCGGCCGAGCCGGATTGTTCCCCGAGCATCGTCGGAATGCTCGGGGCCTCCGCGGCGCTGATGATCTCCGATGCTCCGTTCCAGGGGCCGATCGCCGGGGTGAAGATCGGGCGGGTTGACGGCCGGTTGGTCGTAAATCCAGACGCCGTCTCCCAGGAGGAGGGCGGAGTCGAGATCACCGTCGCGGGGACGAAGCACACCGTAACGATGGTGGAGGGGAAGATGAACGAGCTCTCCGAGGAGGAGATCATCGAGTCGATCGATCTCGCCCACCAGGCGATCCAGGAGCTGATCGGGCTGCAGGAGCGATTCGTCGCCCGGGTGAACCCAGTGAAGAAGGAGGTCCCGCCCGTCGAGGAGGATCAAGCGTTGCGGGCCCGTGTCCGGGAGCTTGTGTGGGACGACCTTTCCCGTCTCTCCCAGCTCCCGGGGAAGAGGGCTCGTCACGACTTGGTGGAGGAGCTGAAGGAGCGGGCGGTCGCAGCGATCGTCTCTCCGGACTTGCCCAAGGAGGAAGCGGACGCCCTCACCAAGCAGGTGACCGCCCTGGTCGACGACCTCCACCGCGAGTACCTCCGCACGAGTATCCTCACCACCGGACTCCGGGTCGACGGACGGCGCCCCGATGAGCTGCGCGAGATCACGTGCGAGGTCGGGATCCTCCCCCGTACCCATGGTTCGGCCCTGTTCACCCGCGGCGAGACCCAAAGCCTGGGGATCGTCACCCTTGGTGCAACGCGGAGCGACGAGCAGATCATCGATCAGATGATGAAGGAGGGGCGGAAGCGGTTCATGCTCCACTACAACTTCCCGCCGTACTCGGTCGGGGAGGTGCGTCGCATCGGTTCCCCGAGCCGCCGGTCGATCGGCCACGGCTACCTCGCCGAGGGGGCGATAACCGCGGTCCTCCCGCCGGAGGAGGAGTTCCCGTACATCATCCGCATCGTGTCCGAGATCCTGGAGTCGAACGGTTCGTCGTCAATGGCAACGGTATGCAGCGCCTCCCTTTCGCTGATGGACGCCGGGGTGCCGATCCGCAAGCCGGTCGCCGGAATCGCGATGGGGATGATCGAAGACGAGGCGAGCGGAAAGAGGGTGATTCTCACCGACATCCTCGGGGACGAGGACCACTGCGGCGACATGGACTTCAAGGTTGCTGGGACGCGCGACGGAGTCACCGCGTTCCAGCTCGATGTCAAGGTAGGAGGGATCAACCGCGAGATCATGCGCGAGGCCCTCGCCCGGGCGCGGGAGGCGCGATTGAAGATCCTCGACGTGATGACCCAGACCCTACCCGCCCCGCGCGACCACCTGTCCCCGTACGCCCCGATGCTGGACACGATCCAGATCCCGGTGGAGAAGATCGGGCTCGTCATCGGCCCGGGCGGGAAGATGATCCGCCAGATCATCGAAGAGACCGGGGCGGAGATCGACATCGAGGACGACGGGACCGTCAGGCTCGCCGGAACCGACCCCGAGGCCGTCCGCGCTGCCAAGGAGCGGATCAAGGCCCTCACCGCCGAGCTCGAGGTGGGGACGATATTCAAGACCACGGTCACCCGGACCGTCGACTTCGGCGCGTTCGTGGAGATGCCGAACGGATCTGAGGGGCTGGTGCACGTCTCCAACCTTGCCTCCGGGTTCGTGGACAACGTGCGCGACATCGTCAAGCCCGGGGACGAGATCACAGTGGAGGTGATCGGGGAGGACAAGATGGGTCGCCCCGACCTGCGCCGGCTGGAGAAGGAGGGGGAACGGTCCCAACCGCGGGGGGAAGAGCACCGCGGTCGGCGCGACTCCTCCCATCGGGGGCGCGGTAAGAACAATCACCGCGAGGAGAAGCCAGCTGCCAATATCAAGGTCGGAGACATCATCGAGGGGACGGTGGAGAACATCACCGACTATGGTGCGTTCGTCGAGCTCGCGCCGGGGATAACCGGCCTCGTCCACATCTCTGCCCTGTCCGACGCGTACGTGCGCCGGGTGGAAGACGTGGTGAAACCAGGAGACAAGATCACGGTCGAGGTGCTCGACATCGACGAGCGGGGTCGGTACAAGCTGCGGCGGATCGCCCCGGAGTCGGAGAACCACAAGGAGCAACAAATTCCGGAACGGAAACCGGAGCACACGCACAAGCCGGAGAAGGCGCCTGAGCGGGAGAAGCCCCACCAGTCCCACTCGTTCGAGGATCGCTGGTGATTGAGTCCCTGTATCCCGGAGCGTTCCGGGCTACGCTGGAGAACGGGCTCACCGTCATCGGGGAGGAGGTCCCCTCCTCTCTGTCGGTGAGCGTCGGGGTATGGATACGAGTCGGGAGCCGGGACGATCCTCCTGATCGTCCCGGTCTCGCTCACTTCCTGGAGCACCTCTTGTTCAAGGGGACAAAGCGGCGGGACGCAACCCGGATCTCGGAAGAGATCGACGCCGTCGGGGGATACATCAACGGAGCGACCGGGAAGGAATCCACCTTCTATTACGCCGATGTCCCGGCTGATGGACTTCCGGTCGCGATCGACGTCCTTTCCGACCTCGTTCAGCACCCTGCGTTCGACCCGGCTGAGGTGGAAAAGGAACGGGGGGTGATCTTGGAGGAGATCCGCGCCCACGACGACGATCCGGATCAATACGGATACGACCTGTTCGTGAGCAACCTGTGGAAGGATTCGCACCCCCTCTCCCGCCCGGTCCTCGGGACGCGGGCCACGATCAGGGATGTTAGTGTGGAGGAGATCGCCGCGTTCCACCGGCGCTACTACCGCCCGGCCAACATGGTGGTAGTCGGGTGCGGAGCGCTGAACAGGGAGGGGTTCGTCGAGCTCGTCGCCCGCCACTTCTCCGCAGCTCCGGCGGAATCGGTCTCCCTGGACCGCACACCTCCCCAGTTGAACCCGGGGCGCAACCGCCACCCCCGCGAGATCGGGCAGGTACAGCTCTACTTCGGCCTCCCGGGGAGCACTGCGGGGGCCGAGGATCGGTTCCCGCTCGAGATCGTAAACACCGTCCTCGGGGGAGGGATGAGCTCACGCCTGTTCCGGCTGATCCGCGAGGAGCGCGGGCTCGCCTACGCGGTGACGAGCTCGGTCGTCCGCTACTCCGACGCCGGGGCGTGGATCATCTACGCCGGGACTGCCCCGAAGAACGTGGGCACGGTGACCGACATCACCCTGACCGAACTGGAGCGGTTGCGGCGGGAAGGGATCTCGACGGAGGAGCTCGCCCGTGCCAAGGCGAAGCTGCGCGGTCATCTCGTCCTCGGGCTGGAGACGAACGCCGGGAAGGCATCCCGCCTCGGAGACGCGGCGATAAACGGGAGGGAGATCCTCTCCCCGCAGGAGATCGTTCGCCGGGTGGATGGAATAGGGCAGGAAGATATCGCCCGGGTGCTCGAGCAGTTCGTCCGCCCCGAGGTCATCAACCTCGCCGCCATCGGGCCGGTGGACGCGGGATCGCAGACGAGTTAGAATCACTTTACAATGCCGATCAGGAGTGCGCTCTATCCGGGAAGCTTCGACCCGATCACCTACGGGCACATCGACATCGTCCGCCGGGCAAAGAAGCTCTTCCCCCGGTTGATCATCGCGGTGGTCGTCAACCCGAACAAGGCCCCGCTCTTCTCCATCGACGAACGGGTGGCGATTACCGAAGCGGCCCTTGCGGAAGTCGGGATCGAAGGAGTGGAGGTGATCTCCTACGATGGACTCCTCATCGACTGCGCCAAATCGGCCGGGGTGAGCGCGATCGTGCGCGGGTTGCGTGCGAATTCCGATTTCGATTACGAGTTTCAGCTCGCCCTCACCAACCGCGACCTCGACTCCGACATCGAGACCGTCTTCTTCATGACCGCCGGTCGGTACAGCTTCCTCTCCTCGTCGATCGTGAAGGAGGTCAAGCGCTACGGCGGGAACGTAAGCTCGTTCGTCCCCAAGTGTGT
>JAGGSO010000032.1 GCA_021159055.1 Candidatus Bipolaricaulota bacterium
CCTCCACCACCTCCCGGTGATAGTCAGCCTCCCGGGGGCCGAGCTCCAACATGTCCCCCAGCAGCGCCATCCGCCTCTCCACCGGCAGGTTCAGGCCGGACAGGACCTTCAGCGCCGCTTGCACCGACAGTGGATTGGCATTGTAGCAATCGTCCAGGATCCAGCCGAACGGGGCGGAAACGAGGTTGAGGCGGTGGGGAGGCGGGGTGAACGTGCGAATTCGGTCTTCGATCGTCGCTTCACTGATTCCGAGCTGAAGCGCGCAGGCGACAGCGGTGAGGATGTTCCCCACGTTGTGTTCTCCAAGGAGTCGCGTCTCAAGCCGGAGCCGATCGGTCTCGAGCAGAAGACCGGGAAAAGCCGACGCGACCCTTCCCTGAATATCGCCTTCGGTTGTCCCCACCGTGATGATGCGGCCTTCCCATGCACTCGCCCGTTGCGCGAGCGGCGCGGAGTCGAGGTTGACGATCGCTATCCCATCCTCCGGCAGCGCCGCGATCAGCGACCACTTCTCCCGTGCCACCGCCTCCACGCTCCCGAATCCGGCAAGGTGTCCCTGCCCGACCATGGTGACGATCGCTATATCCGGCTGCAACAGGCGGGCGAGGGGGAGGATCTCCCCGGGAGCGCTTGCCCCGAGCTCGAAGATCCCGAATTTTGCGCTTTTTGGCATTGACAGGAGCGCGATCGGGATCCCGATTGCGGTGTTGTACGAGTGCGGAGCGACGAAGACCTCATGCTCTCCCGCGAGGAGGTGGCCGAGGAGTGCCTTCGTCGTGGTCTTGCCGCACGTCCCGGTGATCCCGACGATCGTTCCGGTGATTTCCTCCCGCCAGGCCGCGGCGAGGCGCTGCAGTGCCGTTAACGCATCATCAACGACGATCAGGTTGTAAGCATTGTTCGGGATCGCGTTCAGGCGCGAGACGATCGCTCCAGATGCTCCACGGGTAAACGCCTCTTCCAGAAACGCATGGCCGTCTGTGCGCGCCCCCTTGAGGGCAACGAACAGGTCGCCCGGCTCCACCAGGCGTGAGTCGTGGATCACCCGCGCCGGACGCGCCTTTCTCTCCCGCAGGAGCCTCCCTCCGAGGATGCGGGCGCACTCGGCCGGGGTGAACATCACTTCCCCTTTCCCGGGACCTCCGTGGTCTCTTCTTCCTCGCTTCGCTCCTCCGCCGGGTAGAGGTAGGCCTGCACCTCGCGGGAGTCGTAGAGGAAGTAGCCGGTGAAATTTTGTCTTACTTTATCGATCCCCTGGAGTGCGTCGAGGTACGGGGAATAGGGATCAGGGGCGAACAGCTCGACGGTGAGGGTGTCATAGCTCGGCAGGTCCTCGACCGCGTCGATCAGCTCCTCCAGGCTGTGGAACTCGCGCGGATTCTCCCCGGACTCCAGTTCGCGCGGACCGCCGTAGGCGCGGACCGTGATGTAGTCAACGGAGTAGGCATCGAGATCTTCCGGGATCTCGATCTCTCCGTTTACGGTCTTGGTTTCCCCCTGGTAGGTTTGGAGTTCGACGGTATAGTGGATCGTATCTCCGGGTGAGTAGGAGTCGGAGTCGAGCTCGAGGTGATTGATGTGGATCGCCTTCAGGCCCTTGGTCACCTGCATCGAGGCAGCGATGCGTGTGATCTGCGGGTCCTGAAAGTCGTTGTAGTTCAGGAAATCGACGATGTTGGCGAGCTGCCACGGCGGGTAGATTGCCACGTCCTGGGTGCTCAGGAAGAGGTCGTGCCGCTCGAGCGGCTTCGGCATCCCGTCTCCCAGGATCTGGTAATTCACCTCGACCGTCCCCTGGCCGACCCGATCCAACGACGAGTCGATCGCCTCGAGCCCGCTCGCCAGGATCAGGTACCACATGATCCGCGGCTCGTCGACGAGGTCGATCCGGAATGAGCTCGTAGTGTTCTCGTCCGTGTCGTGCACCCCGAGGGAGAGATCGACGAGGTGTGCGGACCGGCCGAGCCGCCCGCCGATTGCGGTCATCCGGTCGGCGGTGACCGCCCCCGCCGTCTCGCCGAGGGTTCCGATCTTGAACGAGGCGTCGTATGCCTTGATCGTATCGTAGATGTGGACGGTGGTGAGCGGGAAATCGGATGCGCCGTTTGAAAGGAACGGATGGCCGAACCCGATCAGGGCGTCCCCGTCGCGGTAGGTGATGGTGCCGAGGGCTCCGATCGTCACGTCCCCGCTCGCGAGAGCCACCCCGATCCCTCCACCCGGGGAAAGCGGGCTCGTCCCTTGTCCTGGAGCGGTCGTCCCGCCGGAGAACGGGTTGAGCCGCAGGTTGTACGCGGAAAGGCCGCGGCGATCGCGGTCGAGGTTCTCGGGGAGGAACGAATCGATCAGTCCCTCCGGCTCAGACCCCGGCCCGTCCATCAGCGCGGACAGGGCACGACCGGAGAGGCCACTCACCAGAAGCGGGGTGGCGACGGGCCAGGCGAAGATCGTGTCCGGAGCGGCGGCGACGGCAGTCGGGGCCGGCGGGCCGGCATGCTCCACCACCCGCACCCCGGGAAGGACGGCGCTCGGGGCCGGGGAGCTGACCTCGTCGAGGACCGGGAGCATCGTCTCGATCGGGGTGACGAGCCCGATCGGGGTGAGTGCCTTCGACCACTCCGCCGCCCGGCTCAGGGCCCCGATCAGCCTCCCGTCGATGTAGATCGGACTCCCGCTCATCCCCTGCGCGATCCCTCCGGCGCGGCCGATCGCCTCGCCGCTCACCCGCACCACGATGAAGTCGTTCTTAGTGCCCGGTTCGTCGATCACCCCGAGGACATCGACGTTGAACTCGCTGATCACATCGTTCGCCACCACCGTCTTCCCGATCCCGGTCATCCCGGGCCTTATCTCGTTCAGGAACATGAACTCCGATCGATCGTACCCGAACGCGGCCGCTCCGAGTATGAGGATCCCGAGCCCGAGCACCAGCCCCACCATCCTTCCGTTCATCATCACCGCTCCTCCGCCGGGGCGTCGATCGCCCGGCGCTTCCCTTGTGCCGCCCGCTCGTACGCCTCGATGATCCGGGCGACGAGCGGATGCCGGACGACATCGGATTTATCGAGATAGACGAACGAGATCCCTTCGATCCCCTGAAGGATCTTCTGCACCGCCATCAGGCCCGATTTCTCCTCGGCGAGGTCGACCTGGGTCACATCCCCGGTGATCACCGCCTTGGAGTTGAACCCAAGCCGGGTGAGGAACATCTTCATCTGGATCGAGGTCGTGTTCTGCGCCTCGTCGAGGATGACGAAGCTGTTGTTCAACGTGCGGCCGCGCATGAACGCGAGCGGCGCCATCTCGATCCGGCCGTGTTCGGTCAATTTCTCGAACTCCCGCGCCGGGATCATGTCGAAGATCGCGTCGTACAGCGGCCGCAGGTACGGGCTCACCTTCGCCTCGATGTCGCCGGGGAGGAACCCAAGCTCCTCTCCGGCCTCCACCGCGGGACGGGTGAGGATGATCCGCTTCACCCGCTCCGTCTTCAGGTAGTCGATCGCCATCGCCACCGCGAGGTACGTCTTTCCCGTCCCGGCCGGGCCGATGGCGAACACGATGTCGTTGTTGCGGATCGCCTCCACGTAGCGGTGCTGGCCGACCGTCTTCGGCCGGATCTCCTCCCCCCAGTGGGTCACCCGCACGACGTCGGACAGGACCCCATCCACGCCGTTGTGTCCCTTCACCTGGGTGATCAGGTAGCGCACCTCGGCCAGGGTGGGGACGTGGTTCGACTCGACCACGTCGAGGAGCTTCTCGAACAGCCTCCGCACATCCTCGACTTCCTCCGGGGTCCCCTCGATCCTGATCTTCCCCCCACGGGCGATGATCCGGGCGGGGAACGCCTTCTCGATCTCCTTCAGGTTGCGGTTGAATTGACCCAGAAGCGCCGTGGATTCGGCGTTGTCGCGCAGGGTGATCTCAATGTGTGTCTCCGCGATCTTCGCTCACCCCTTCGAGGTGACCGGCCACGACGGAGGTGATCCTGACGGGGACCTCCTCTCCCACCTCCGCGTCTCCGGTCACGTATGTATCGATGTACCCGCGCGTGTAGCCGCGCCAGGCACCATCCTTCCTTTCCTCTATCAGCACGAGCTCTTCCTTCCCCACGAACCGCTCGAGGACCCGGGCCTGGACCGTGCGCTGGAGCCGTCCCACCGCCTCCGCCCGGGCGCGCTTCACCGGCTCGGGAACCCGGCCCGGGAGGGCGGCCGCCGGGGTACCTCTCCGGGGAGAATACCGGAATATATGGAGGTTTGCAAACTCAATCTCCTCGATCAGGGAGCAGGTGTTTTGGAACGCCGCCTCGTCCTCCCCCGGGAACCCGACGATCACGTCCGCGCCGAACGTCGCCTCCGGAATGAACCGGCGGACCAACTCGATCCGCGAACGGTAAAGATCCACGGTGTAGCCGCGCTTCATCGCCTTGAGGACCCGGTCATCCCCGCTCTGGAGCGGGATGTGGAAGTGGGGGCAGGCGCGCGTATCCGCGGCGAACGCCTCGAGGAGGGAGGGCGTTATCCCGTACGGGTTTATCGATCCGAGCCGCAGTCGCCGCAGCCCACTGAGCGATAACACCTCCCGCACCAGCCGCCCGAGGTCCCCGTCGGGAGCGGCATACTGGGCGAGGTTGATCCCGGTGAGGACGATCTCCGGGTAGCCGGCCGCGACCAGTCCCTCTGCCTCGGCGACCGCTGCCGCGACCGGCTTGCTCCGGGACGGACCCCGCACCTGGGTCGTGCGGCAGAACGCGCAGGCGAGGTCGCAGCCGTCCTGCACCTTGAGGAATGCCCGCACCCTCCCGTCCGGGCCGGCGGATCGCTCGACCTCCAGGGGGAGCGGGGCTGCGTCAGGGATGATCCCGGTCTCCCCGGCGCGGGCACGGGCGATGACCTCCTCGATCCGCGGCTTCCAGGCGTTCCCAGCGATCAGGTCGACCCCATCGACTCGAGAGAGTCCCTGTCTCACCGCATCCCCGAGGCAGCCGATCAGGATGATCTTCGCCTCCGGGTTCTCCCGGCGCAGGCGATGGATCGCCTGGCGCGCCTTCCGGTCGGCGAGGGCGGTGACGGTGCAGCCGTTCACCACGTACACGTCGGCACGACCGTCCACGACGGTGTATCGCTCCGCGAGCCGGGCATGCATCATCCCGGTCTCGTACTGGTTCACCCGGCAGCCGAAGGTGAGGAACCTCACTCGTACAGCTTCGCTCCCTCCGTTCATCTCTCCGGCAAGCATATCCCGTTTCCCGACCTGGTCAACCCGAGCCCAGTGGTGTTGACATTTTCCTCCGGTTGTGCTAGCGTCGAGAAAACGGATCTACGATGAGGGGGGATTAGATGCGCAGGCGGATCTTGATCGCGGTTGGGGCCGTGGTGGTGGTGATCGGGATCGTGTTCGGCTGGTACTTCCTCACCCAGCGCCACCTCGGGCATCTGATCGCCCAGGGGAAGCGGACGAACATCCTCCTCCTCGGGATCGACAACGCCGGGGAGAAGAAGCGGAGCGACACGATGATGCTCGCCAGCCTCGCCCCGGACGGGAGTGTCTCTCTCCTCTCCCTCCCCCGTGACCTGCGCGTCAAGTTCGACGGCGAGTTCCACAAGTTGAACGCGAGCTACGCCCTCGGTGGCCCCGATCTCTCCCGTCGCGTCGCCGCCTCCCTCCTCGGGGTGGAGATCCCGTTCTACATAGCGCTCGATTACACCGGGTTCGAGCACCTGATCGACGCGATCGGTGGGGTGACGATCACGGTCGAAAAGGACATGCGCTACGACGACAATCGCGCTACTCCGCCGCTGCACATCGACATCAAGGCCGGGACGCAGCGGATGGACGGGAAGACGGCCCTCGACTACGTCCGGTTTCGTAACGACCCGGCGGGGGACATCGGTCGGATCGCCCGCCAGCAGAAGCTGATAAAGGCCATCCTCGCTGAACGGGTGCAGAACAAGGACCTATCCACCCTGAAGAAGCTGATCCAGACGGTCTATCCCTATCTTCGCACCGACCTGTCGCTGCTCGACCTGTACGACCTGGCGAGGCTCCTGCACGGGATAGACGAATCGCGGATCGCGATGGCGACCGTCCCTGCCACTCCGGTGACGATCGACGAAATAAGCTACCTCGAGCCCAAGGTGGTGGAGATGGAGGCGCTGGTGGCGCGGATGATCAAGGGGATCGATGTCCTCACTCCGGCCGACGTCAAGGTGGCGGTGTTCAACGGGAACGGAGTGCGGCTGATGGCGACCACCACCGCCGACTACCTGAAGGCGCGCGATTTCTCCGTCACCAAGATCGGAAACGCCGAATCGTTCGGATACGACCGCACCTACGTCGTCGTCCTCACCGACGAGAAGAAGGCCGAACTCCTCAACTCCGCCCTCCCCCAGGAGGCGGAGATCGTGACTCCGTCAGAGTTCGAGCCCCATTACTCCGCTCTTAAGGACCTCGTCCCTGACGGGACCGACCTGATCCTCGTCGCCGGAAAGGGATTCACGGTGGGAGGGACCGCGAGCAATGGATGAGCTGGACCTACTGCGCACCGCTATCTCCCTGATCGAGGAGAAGAAGGGAGAGGCCCCGGTGGCGATCGATCTGCGCGAGATCTCGATCCCGACGAGCTATTTTCTCATCACTTCCGGGGAGAACCCGGTCCACGTCAAGGCGATCGTCTCCAACCTGATGGAGAAGTTCCCGCGCAAGGCCATCAACCGCGAGGGCCTGTCCGAGCGGCGATGGGTCGTCCTCGACTACGGGGAGATCGTGATCCACGTCTTCCTCCACGAAGCGCGCGAGTTCTACGACCTCGAATCCCTGTGGGCCGACCGGATAATCGAGCTTCCCTAACCGGCTTGCCGCATCTCACAACGGACGATAGTCTCTCCCCATGCACGTGTTAGCCGGTCTGCTATTGATCTTCATCTACGAAGTCGGGGCGGCGGTGATCCTCCCCACCCCGAGCGAGATCCCGGTCTTCGGGTACAACTACATCCCGCTCGGCTGGATCTTCCTGTTCGCCGTGCTGGGAAAGACCGTGGGTTCGTACATCGTCTTCCTCGGTGGGGCAAAGGCGAAGGAGACGGCCCGGTTCGCGCGGTTTCTGGCCGATCATGAATGGGCGAAGCGGGCGTACGACTGGAGCGAGCGGTTCGTACGCCGCTACGGAATGATCGCGGTGTTCGCCCTCATGAGCATCCCTGGTTTCCCGGACACGGCGTCGATCTATCTCTTCGCGATCGTGGGGCGGAGGCCGATCGCGTTCGCGCTCGCCGCTGGCCTGGGGACGGCAGTACGGATGGTGATCGTCCTGTTCGCATTCCACGGGATAAGGCAGCTCGCCGGGTCATAGGTAACCTTCTTGCTTGAGCGAGAGATAGCCGCGTTTCGTCACGATCAGATGGTCGAGGACATTGATCCCGAGGAGCTTTCCCGCGTCGACGAGCCGCTTGGTGAGGGCGATATCCTCCGGGCTCGGGCTGGGGTTCCCGGACGGGTGGTTGTGGGCGAAGATCACCGCGGCGGCGCGATCGACGAGCGGATCGGCGAACACCTCGCGGGGATGGACCTGGTTCGAATCGAGGAGCCCCACGGTCACGACGCGGTTTTCGATCACCTCGTGCGCCCCGTTCAACGACAGGCAGACGAAGTACTCCTGGCGTTTATCCCGGATCTCGTTGACGAACGGGAGGACGTCCCTCGCCTCCTTGATCTGAATCCGCTCCTTGAGGAGATGGCGGCGGGCGAGCTCGAACGCGGCGACGATCTGCGCCGCCTTCGCCTCCCCCATCCCCTTGATCCGGAGGAGATCGCCGATGGATATTCGGTCCGGTGGGGCATCTCCGATCACCTTCTCCGTCTCCGCCGCCACTTGGAGGACGTCCCGCCCCGGGATCCCGCGGCCGATGATCACGGCGAGCAGCTCAGCGTCGGACAGGGCACCTGCCCCACGCGCGATCAGCTTCTCCCGCGGCCGATCGAGCTCGGGAATATCCTTAATCGTCGTTCGTCTCATCTCTCACCCCTCAGGGCGATTCTCTACCTATTTCTGATCCGGTTTCAAGGGTGCACGCCCCTCATCTTGTATGAGACAACTCTCCCCTTGCGCATCGGGCTGGTTGCGGCTAGGATTTTCCCGCTTTAAGGGAGGCAGAATGCGCAGGCACTTTTTAACGTCGGAATCGGTGACCGAAGGGCACCCGGATAAGATCGCCGATCGGATATCGGATGCGGTCCTCGACGCGATCCTGACCGAAGACCGGAGGGCGCACGTGGCGTGCGAGACGTTCCTCACCACCGGGCTCGTCCTCGTCGGGGGGGAGATCTCGACCGAGACATACGTCGACGTCGATCGGATCGCGCGACGAGTGATCAAGGAGGTCGGATATCACCAGGCCGACTACGGATTCAACTACCGCGATTGCGCCGTGATCTCCACGATCCACGGTCAATCCCCGGACATCGCCGCAGCGGTGGAGAAGGCCAAGGAGGCGAGGAACGGCGCGGCGAAGAACGGCTACGACGAGATCGGGGCCGGTGACCAGGGGATCATGTACGGGTACGCCTGCACCGGCACCCCGGAGCTGATGCCCCTCCCGATCACCCTCGCCCACCGGCTGACCCGCCGCCTCGCCGGAGTGCGCAAGGACGGGACCTTCCCCTACCTGCGGCCGGACGGAAAGTCGCAGGTGACGATCGAGTACGAGAACTCCCGCCCGATCCGGGCAAAGGCGGTCCTCATCGCTGCCCAACATGACCCAGACGTCGATCCAGACGAGATGCGCGCCGAGCTGATCGAGAGGGTGATCCGGCCGGTGATGGAGGACTGGATCGACGAGAGAACCGAGCTTCTCGTCAACTCCTCCGGCAGGTTCGTCGTCGGTGGGCCGGCGGCCGACACCGGGATGACCGGGAGGAAGATCATCGTCGACACCTACGGCGGGTACGGATCGCACGGGGGCGGGGCGTTCTCCGGGAAGGACCCGACCAAGGTCGACCGCTCCGGCTCGTACATGGCCCGCTACGTGGCGAAGAACATCGTCGCCGCCGGGCTCGCGCGCGAGGTTGAGGTCCAGATCGCGTATGCGATCGGCCGCGCCGCCCCGCTGGCGGTGAACATCGATACATACGAGACCGGGGAGTATCCCGATGACGTTCTCCGCGAAGCTGTTATGAAGGCATTCGACTTCCGACCGGGGGCGATCATCGACCGGCTCGATCTTCTCCGCCCGATCTACGAGCCGTTCGCATGCTACGGGCACTTCGGCCGGGTCGAGCTCGATCCCCCGTGGGAGCGGACCGACCGGATCGAGGAGCTGAAAGCGGCCCTCCCTCGCCGGGGGCTGATCGCCTAGCCGGAGAGCTCGACCCTCTCCACTCCGGGGACGGCGGCCGCCGCTTCCCCGATCTCGGACAGGTCGACCGTGCCGCGATGGCGGATCCTGATTCGGATCGTCACCAGCCCGTCCGGTTTACCCCACTCCCAGCCGACCACCTGGGCCCGCATCCCGGCGCTCCGACAGTGGTTCAGAATCCTCCTGCGCACCTCCTCCCGTTTCTCCGGGTGGACGGTGAGGGAGAGGGAATGATAGACCGCGCTCGGGATCCGCTGCTCGATCCGGTCGATCAGCCCGAGGACGGTGAGCCCAATCGCCGTCCCGCCGACCGCGAGGACGTACAGCCCTTCCCCGGCAGTGATCCCCACCCCGGCGACGTACCAGATCGAGGCCGCGGTGGTGAGGCCGCGCACCCAATCACCGACGCGCAGGATCGTACCCGCGCCGAGGAATCCGATTCCGGTGATGATCCCAGCCGCGACCCGGCCTGGGTCGACGCGGAGCGTCCCGCCCCATGCCCCGGACTGGGCGAGGATCGTGGGGACGGCCTCGAACGTGACCACGACGAGGGCCGCCCCTGCCCCGACGAGGAGATGGGTGCGCAGCCCGGCAGGACGGCCGTGAAACTCCCGTTCGAGCCCGATGACCCCGGAGAGGGCGGCGGCGATCAACACCCGCACGAGGAAGGAAAGCTCCAGCATGGTCCTCCTAAAGCAGCGCCCGCGTCCTTATCTTCTCCTGCATGAACTCGATCACCTCGGCGAGCGGCTTTGCCCCGAGGTCCTCCTCGGACCGCAGGCGGAGCGCGACCGTCCCGGCATCCCGCTCGCGCGGGCCGACGACGAGCATGTACGGGACCTTCTCGAGCTGGGCCTGGCGGATCATGTAGTTGAGGGTCCGGCTCCGGTCGGTCCAGGCGTCAGCCCTGATCCCGGCGGAGACGAGGGCATCGCGCACCTCGCGGGCGTAGTCGGCCACGGCGTCGTTCACCGGGAGGATGACCGCCTGCACCGGGGCGAGCCAGACCGGGAACGCACCGGCGTAGTGCTCGATCAGGATTCCGAAGAACCGCTCGAGCGAACCGAGGAGGGCACGATGTACCATGTACGGCCGATGGGGCTGTCCGTCCTCGCCGATGTAGGTCATGTCGAACCGCTCCGGCAGATTGAAATCGAACTGGATCGTGGACAGCTGCCAGCTTCTCCCCAAGCTGTCGTGCACGTCGATATCGATCTTCGGCCCGTAGAACGCGCCCTCACCCGGCTTCACCGAGTAGTCGACCCCACATGCCTCCACCGCTTGGCGCAGGGACTCGGTCGCCCGGTCCCAATCGGCCGGGTCGCCGACGTACTTCTCCGGCCGGGTGGAGAGATGCGCCTCGATGTCGGTGAACCCGAACGCGGCGAGCATCCGGATCGAGAATCGGAGGACATCCTCGATCTCTTCCACGATCTTATCCGGCGGGCAGATGATGTGCGCGTCGTCCTGGGTGAACCCGCGCACGCGCAGCAGTCCGTGCAGGACGCCGCTCTTCTCATAGCGATACACCGTGCCCAGCTCGGCGAACCGCAGCGGCAGATCGCGGTAGGACCGGGTTGCGCTCTTGTAGATCATGATGTGGAACGGGCAGTTCATCGGCTTGATGAAGTACTCCTGACCCTCGATATCCATCGGGGCGTACATCGCCTCGCGGTAGAAATCGAGGTGGCCGCTGCGGGCCCACAGCCCAGCCCGGCCGATGTGCGGGGTGTAGACGAGCTCGTATCCAGACTTGTAGTGCTCTTCCTTCCAGAACGTCTCGATCACATGGCGGATGCGCGCCCCTTTGGGGTGCCACAGGGCAAGGCCGGGTCCGACCTCGTCCGACATCGAGTACAAGTCGAGGGTCCGACCCAATTTCCGGTGGTCGCGCGCCTTCGCCTCCTCGACCTGTTGCAAGTAGGAATCGAGTTCCTTCTTGGTGAAGAACGCGGTTCCGTAGATCCGCTGGAGCATCGCCGCGGTCGGATCCCCGCGCCAGTAGGCGCCGGCGACCCCGGTCAGCTTGAAGTACTTCGCCTGTCCGGTCGAGCGCAGATGCGGGCCGCGGCACAGGTCGACAAACTCCCCTTGGGAAAACAGGGTGACCGTCTTGTCCTCGATCTCATCGAGAAGTTCGAGCTTCAGGTCCTCGCCGCGGCGGATGAGGAGGGAGCGAGCGTCCCCCTTGGAGACGACCTTCCGTTCGATCGGAAGGTCCGCGGCGATGATCTTGCGCATCTCGGCCTCAATCCGCTCCAGGTCCTCCGGGGTGAAGCTCTGATCGAGCTCGAAGTCGTAGTAGAACCCGTCCTTGATCGCCGGACCGATCCCGAGCTTCGCCTGCGGGAACAGCCTCTTCACCGCCTGGGCCATGATGTGCGTCGTCGTGTGGCGCAGGACCTCCAGGGCCTGCGGGGAATCGGACGTGACGAGCGTGAGGGTGCAGTCCTCGGTGAGGGTTTCACGCAGGTCGCGCAGTTTACCATCGACGTATGCGCACACCGCGTCCTTGGCGAGACGCGGGCCGATCGCCTCGGCGACCGCGAGGATCGAGATACCGGGCTCGAACTCTCGGGTCGACCCATCCGGCAAAGAGACATGGATCATGGTATGGCCTCCTTCTTGAAAGATGGTTCATCTTACCCCGAACCAGGGCCGGGGGACAAGGGAAGTTTACGTTCGCTACTCGGGTTGTTAGAATGCAAACGTCAGTGAGTCAAGGGGATGAGAGATCATGAAAACAGGTGGATCGCCCTACCCACAGTTGCAGCGCTTCTTCGCCGCAGCGAGTGAGCAGCTTCCTATTGCTCTCGCCTACCTCTTCGGCTCCCGCGCGATTGGTCGGGAAGGACCGCAAAGTGATTATGATATCGCGGTGCTCTTCGACGGAGAGGTATCCCCCGAGGATCGCTACCGGCTTGCCCATCGGTTGACCGCTCTTCTTGCCGTGGATGTCGATCTTATTGATCTCTCGCGCGCGCCGATTGAGCTCGTGTACAACGTCATCGCCTCCGGCCAGCTCCTCTACGAAAAGGATCGCGGAGCGCGAGTGGAGTTCGAAGCCCACGCTCTCAGCCGGTACTTCGACGCGCTCCCAAGGCTGCGCGCGGAGCGGCGGGCGTTGTTGGAAGAAACCAAGGAGGATTATGACATCGGAGTGGAACGGTATCGAGAGGCGCTTAGAGCGGCTGAAAGAGTGCTTGCT
>JAGGSO010000033.1 GCA_021159055.1 Candidatus Bipolaricaulota bacterium
GTCTGAGTGGGACCAACGTCAACCAGGGGTGGGGCGATGTCCTGGGTTATGCTGATTTCATCGCTCCCTGAGCAGCCGTTGGCTCCGGTGACGACGACGGTATAAGTGCCGGGGTCGGAGACGGTGATCGCCTCGGAGTTTCCGAGCGACTTACCGGCGGAGTCGGTCCACTGGTAGGAGTAGGGCGAGGTACCGCCGGTCGCCTGGGCGAGCAGCTTGACCACAGTGACCGCGCAGGTGAGGGCAGGCTGGTCAGCGGTGATCTTCACCTCAGGCGGGGTGATGTCCTGGGTGACGGTCACCGTGTCGCTCCCGGCACGACCCTGACATGAACTGACGGTCACCGTATAGGTCCCCGGGCGGTCGACTTGGATCTCTTGCGTGGTACCGACCACTCTCCCGGTGGAGTCCTTCCACACGAACGAGTACGGCGGCTTTCCCCCTGAAACACTCGCCTTGAGCGTGACCACGGGCTCGGCGCAGGTTATGACTCTGTCCGGTCCGGCGTCTACAACCGCGGGGATGGTGCTCTCCCCCACCCAGTCGGACGCTGGTTGGCGTTCCTTCATCTGACAGAACCATTCGTAGGAGTTGTCCGCTGCATTTCCCGGCGCTGTTGGCCCGCGAGTGGCTTCCGGCAACTCCTCTGTGACAGGTATATCCTTCAGCCAATGAGCCACGATCGCTTTCAGTGTCTCGTAGCCGACCGTGTATCCGCATGTGAATGGTACCGGCTCGCTCTGCTGCCAGAACGCCACCGCTCGCTGTACTTGCGGGAACGAGATATTGTCAGAAAGGGTAACATCAAGCCGATCATCAGACACATCCCAGCGGGATATGGCGAGCATGACCGGCAAGCATTGCCAGATGTGAACCGTGTTCTCACCGGTTACCTCGTATTTATCGCATCCGAGCGCGCTCGACACAGTCCCCACCAGTTTTACCTCGTCACCACAGCACCCTTGCTGACAATCGAGACCCTCCGGCAGGGTCGAGGCTGCTTCCACCTGATAGGCCAGTTTTATTGTTTCTCCGGCGGCGACGCGCTTGGGATATATCCATTCTGTGCGAGACCGGTGGTAGAAGAAGCCATCACCCTTGATCTGAGTCACGCGCCATCCGGCAGGTAGCCACTCCTGCAGTCCCACTCCGTACGCATCGAACTTGGGAGTGATCTCCACCGTGACGAGGAGGCGACGCGCATCCGGCCCGGGGTCGAGACATCCACGTGGTATGAGGATGGTATCCTCAGGAAGGAAGGTGGTGATCGTCCGCACCGCCTGGAATTCAGGTGCATCTGTCTCCGGCAATGGCTTATCGATAGGGGTGCAAGTCTCGTAGTAGGCGAATATCTTTTCGATAAGATCGAGGTCGATCGTCTCCCCGCCGGTTCCGGGGATCGGGGTGTCGGATCGCCACAGCTCGATCGCCCGGGTGAACTGCCGGCGCGATATCCATTGGCTCAAGCGGAAGTCGAGACTGTCGCGCGGGTTGTCTTTCCCTGCCGGTACCAAGTGTGCGATCGCACTCAAACCGGGGACGATGGAGACCACTTGAAGTTCGGAATCACCGCCCACCGGGATTTGGAGCGCTGGTACCTTGCTCTGCAACACTCCGGAGATTGAGAAACAGGCCGGCAGCGATCCCGCCCGCAGTTCCTTCTCTCCGGGGACCTCGACCTCGTAGACGATCTCGATGCTGTCCCCGGCTTTTATCTTCCGTTTGAATACCCATTGGCCTTGGGCGCGTTTGAACGCCGCGCCGGCGTTGTCCAATGGGTGGATGACCCATCCGACTGGTAGCTTCTCTTCGATCCCCATCCCATTGAGGTCGCGATCTGCTTGGATGTGTAAGGTCACTCTGAACTGGCTGCTTGGGAGAACGAACGCGGCGGAAATGGTGCGTGTCACCGACACCCCAGTGGAGGTTTGTCCCCAGACCGATCCCACTTGGAATGCGAGCATCACCAACCACAGCAGTAACAGTACCCTGCTCTTATTTGATAATTTATTCAAAACAGATCACTCCCTTTACTGCCTTGCCTCCGGCGATTTGCAATAGTCTAACTGATGGACGCGTTATTTGTCTGTAACGACAGTTACCTTGAGGGCGTGAAGAAGCGGGACAAATATTCCCCCTGTCCGGAGGCACCATGTACCATTGGGTTATTCTACCTGGTTCCGGTTTTTACCGTCCACGTTGAGCGTGGTCACCCCTGACGCACGACCAACACGGGGCAACGGGCGGATTCGATCACCCGCTCGGTGACCGAACCGATCAGAATCCGCCGCGGACCGCGCTGTCCGACCTTCCCGATGATGATCAGGTCGACGTTCTCCGCCCGGGCTGTCTCCACGATCGCCTGGTGTGGAGTTCCGGTACGAATCCGGGTTTCCAGCTTAACCCCTTCGTCAGCGGCGAGCTCGGCCAGGTAGTTGAGGCAGTTCTCCCCTTCCCGCCGCAGGTTCTGTTGGAGCATGTGCGGCTCCTCCTTCGACAGGTGGGTGAGCGACTCGACCGACGTTTCATCGATCACGTAGAACGCGAGGATCTCCATTCCATAAGCCTTAGCGAGTTTGATTCCGTACTCGGCTGTCTGCATTGAGTAGCGCGATCCGTCGATCGGGATGAGGGCCTTGGTGAATGGCTTGTCCACACTAACCTCCTTTTTCACTTCGGCTTTTGAGCAGCTTCATCTGGAATATCGTCTCCCGTTCCGCCTCCTCGAGCCGCGACTCGATGTAGCGAATCGTCTCCTCGTACTGCGGAATGAAGATGCTCTCCAGCGCGTTCACCCGCCGCTGCGTCTTCTTCAGCTCGATCGCCAGGTGCCACGCTGCCCGTTCCGTCTCGGCAAGGCGGAGGATCCGCTCGAGTGCATCGTAAAACCGACGCAGGGCCTCGTCAAGGGAGAACGACGTCCCGAGCAGCCCGAACTGCGGCTCGAGCTCGAGGAGCTTGCGCTCCATCAACGGAATCGTAACCCCCATGATCGACCGCTCGCGCAGGGTGATCTGCGCCTCGGTGACGCAGGCGAGAGCGGCGCGCTGCACCTGCTCCTCCCCGAGCCGGTAGATCGCCTCTTCCAGGGCGGAGAACGCCGCGGCGAGGCGCTCCGTCACCTCACGGCGGAACGCCTCGGCATCATCGATGATGTTCAGAAGCTCGCTTACGAGCACCTCGCGCTTCTCCTCCAGGAGCTCGTAGCCGCTCTTGGCGATCGCGAGCTGATCCTTCAGCTCGAGCAGGTTCGCCTTGGTGGGAGGAACATCGATCGGCATCTCTCACCACGCCTTGTAGTACTTCTCGATCTGGGCCTGTTTCAGCCGCCCCAGTTCATCCACCGGAAGGAGTCCGAGCGCCTTCCACCCGAGGTTGAGCGTGTCCTCGATCGTCCGGTTCTCCTCGCCCTGGTTGAGGAACTCCTGCTCGAAGAACTCCCCGAACTTGAGGTACTTCTTGTCCACCGCGGACAGCTCCTCCTCCCCGATGATCGAGGCGATGTTCCGGATCTGCTGGACGCGCGCGTAGCTTCCGTACAGCTGGTTCGCCAGGTTGGGATGATCCTCGCGCGTGTACCCCTCTCCGATCCCGTCCTTCATCAGTCGGGAGAGCGAGGGCAAGACCGAGATCGGGGGGTAGATCCCCTGGCGGTCGAGCTTCGGATCGAGCACGATCTGCCCCTCGGTGATGTACCCGGTCAGGTCCGGGACCGGATGGGTGATGTCGTTGTTCGGCATCGACACGATCGGGATCTGGGTGATCGATCCCTCTGATCCGATGACGCGGCCGGTCCGTTCGTACAGCGAAGCGAGGTCGCTGTACAGGTACCCGGGATACCCCTTCCGCGTCGGCACGTCCCCCCGGGCGGTCGCCACCTCGCGCAGCGCCTCGCAGTAGTTGGTCATGTCGGTCATGATGACGAGGACGTGCTTGTCTTTCTCGAACGCGAGGTATTCGGCGACGGTGAGGGCGACGCGCGGGGTGATCGTCCGCTCGATCGACGGATCGTCGGCGAGGTTGAGGAACATCACCACGTTCTCCAGTGCCCCGGTCTCGCGGAACGTCTCCTCGAAGTACGCCGCCTCGTCGTGCTTAACCCCCATTGCGGCGAACACGATCACGAACTCCGATTCCTCCCCCGGGATCGTCGCCTGCCGCACGATCTGGGCGGCGAGCCGATTGTGGGGGAGCCCGCTCGTGGAGAAGATCGGAAGCTTCTGCCCGCGGATGAGGGTGTTCATCCCATCGATCGCTGAGATGCCAGTCTGAATGAAGTTCTCTGGATAAACGCGGCTGACCGGGTTGATCGCCGCCCCGTTGATGTCCCGCTCCTCGCCGGACAGCGGCGGGGGCGCCCCGTCGAGCGGGCGACCGGTTCCGTCGAACACCCGCCCGAGCATCTCCTCCGACGCCTTCACCATCAGGGGACGCCCGGCAAACCGGACCTTCGTATTCTTCGATGAGATATCGCTCGTCCCCTCGAACACCTGGATCGCGACCGTATCGCCATCGATGATCAACACGCGGCCGCGACGGACTTCACCGGATGATGTGACCACTTCGGCGATCTCGCCGTACCCGACTCCCTTCACTCCGGTCACGAAGACGAGCGGGCCGTTCACCCGCTCCACTCCCAGATAGATCCTTCTTCCGTTACCCATCCTCATCCCCTCACTTCCGCCGGTCGGGCAAGCCCCTGCTCGAGCTGATCGAACTCCGCATCCATCTCTTCCTTGATCTTATCGAGCTCCTCCAGCTTGTCGTCCGGGACCTCGTGCTTCATTGTTGCAAGCTTCAGGTTGATCTTCATCTCTTGGATCCGGTAGACAGGGAGCCCCTGGGAGAGCAGCTTCTTTGCCCGCTCCTCGTAGTGTACGAGAAGCTCGAGCATCTTGATCTCCTTCTCCGGGGTCGAGTAACGGTCGATCTCGTCGGTCGCGTTCTGCTGCAGGAACCCCTCCTTGATCAGGGAGGCCACCTGCAGGACGAGCCGCTGTTCGGACGGGAGGGCATCCGGCCCGATGATCTGCACGATCTTCTGCAGCTCGTTCTCCCGCGCCAGGATGGACAGGGCCCGCTGGCGCAGGCTCCGCCAGTCGACCCCCTTCTCCTTCTGCCACCACGCGGCCATCTCATCGACGTATTCGGAGTAGGTGTCGATCCACGAGATCGCCGGGAAGTGGCGGGCGAACGCGAGCCGTTTGTCCAGCGCCCAGAACGTGCGGATGAACCGCTTCGTGTTCTGGGTGACCGGCTCAGTGAAGTCTCCCCCAGGGGGCGAGACCGCACCGATGATCGTGATCGACCCCTCCCGGTCCGGCCCGACCTTTCCATAACCCGCTCGCTCGTAGAACTCGGCGAGCCGCGCCGGAAGATAGGCGGGGAATCCCTCCTCCACCGGCATCTCCTCCAAGCGTCCAGCGATCTCCCTGATCGCCTCGGCCCAGCGGGAGGTGGAGTCGGCCATCAGAGCGACGTGATAGCCCATGTCGCGGTAGTACTCGGCGATCGTCACCCCGGTGTAGATCGAGCTCTCCCGTGCCGTCACCGGCATGTTGGACGTATTGGCGATCAGGATCGTGCGCTCCATCAACGGATGGCCGGAGCGTGGATCCTTCAGCTTGGGAAACTCCTCCAACACGTCGGTCATCTCGTTTCCCCGCTCTCCGCAGCCGATGTAGATGATCAGGTCGGCGTCCGACCAGCTGGCGAGCTGGTGTTGGAGGACGGTCTTCCCCGCTCCGAAGCCACCCGGGATCGCCGCCGCTCCCCCCTTGGCGAGCGGGAACAGGATGTCGATCACCCGCTGCCCGGTGATGAGCGGGACGGACGGCTTCATTCGCTCCTTCAGCGGGTGCGCCCGCCGCACCGGCCAGTGCTGGAGCATGGTCAGCGGCCGATCTCCGTCCTCGGTCTCGATCACCGCGATCTCATCGGTAACGGTGTACTCCCCAGGAGCGGCGATCCGCTTCACTTTGCCGGCGATCCCGGCCGGCACGACGATCCGATGCTCGAGGAGCGGAGTCTCCGGCACCGTGCCGATGATCGTGCCTGGAACCACGTTGTCTCCTTGATTGACCGTCGGGGTGAACTCCCATTTCTTCTCCCGGTCGATCGTTTCCACATGGACCCCGCGGCCGATGAACGTCCCCTGTTCCGCCCGGATTGCCTCCAGCGGCCGGGCGATCCCGTCGAACACCTTCCCCAGGAGTCCGGGGCCGAGCTCGACGGAGAGCGGTTGCCCAGAGCGGTGAATCGGCATCCCGGGCTTGAGCCCGGTCGTGTCTTCGTACACCTGGATCGTAGCGATGTCCTCGTCGATGTTGATGATCTCTCCGGCCAACCGCTCGTCGGAGACGTACACGAGTTCCATTACGTTCGCCTCGGACATCCCCGCGCCCTTAACCACAGGTCCATTGATGTAGATAATCGTTCCCGTCTGTTGTTCAGTCTTTTGTGTCATTCCCCACCTCCATTGAGCGGGGCGAAGATCTCCCGGGTTACCAGGGCCTCCACCTTGGGGGTGAACTCTTGCAAGAGCCGGGAGACGGAGCTGTCGACCTCCACATGGCTTTCCGGGATCTCGACGATCACCCCACCGCGGATCGGCTCAGGGACAAGCTCCACCTGTTTCACCCCTGTCCGGGCGGTGATGGCCGTGGGAAGCTCCTTCTCATAGCGGGCGATGTCTTGCGGAGATAGGTGGAGGATCAATCGTTTCGGGAGCTTTTCTTCCCCGGAGATTGCGGCCTCCACCAACCCGACGAGAACGTCCAGATACTCCTTCCCGTCCTTGGCACACATCGTCGTTAATCGATCACGGATCTCTCCCACGATTCGGCCGAGGATCTCCGCCTTCTCCCGCAGGAGCTCCTCCTTCAGCCGGAGCTGCGCCTGCGAGACGATCTGGCGGCGGAGTCGCGTCACCTCCTCCATCCCGGCGTGAACCAACTCCTCCTCGCGCACCTTGGCCTGCTCCTCGGCCTGGGAGATGATCTTCTCCGCCTCCTGGCGGGCCCGCGCCACTATCTGCTCGGCGTTCTTACGCGCTTGGTGCAGCACGTGCTCGGTCAGGGCGGCCAACTCCCCTGCAGTCTTAACGTCCGTCATAGTCTTATCCCGATCGCCCCCGCAATGAACTCCTTGATGCTCTTTTCCTTCACTGCGCCTTGCGGCCCGGGGATCTCCACCACAAGCGGAAAGTCCTTGCGCGACTGGAGTTCATCCACTGTTTCCGGAATCTGGGCTGCCGTCCGATCCTCGATCAGGATGAGGGCCGTCTCCGGATCCCCGAATCGCTCACGCAACACGGCTTCGGTCTCCTCCGCCCGGTTTGGGGTGTACCCGGCAATCCCGAGCAGGGAGAATCCGAGGACCATCTCCTTTCCGCCGATGACGTAGATCCTATCCCGCGTCGGCATCTTCTAGGCCTTTCCGATGATCATGATCGAGATGATGACCCCGTAGATCGCGATCCCTTCGGCCAACCCAACGTAGACGAGGCTTCGCCCGAACATCTCCGGCTTCTCGGTAATCGCGCCCATCGCTGCCGCCCCAACTTGGGACAGCGCCCAACCGGCTCCGAGTGAGCTGCCAGCGGTGGCGAGAGCTGCACCGAGAAGGGCAAGCCCTGTTCCGGTCGTGGTCGAGGTCCCGGTCGCTCCGGTGGTGGCGGCTTGCGCTGCCGCCCACGGATGGTAGGTAACAAGGGCGAAGGCGAACAGGGCCAACCCCGCGAGGAACAACGCTCCGTTGAATCCCAATAGTCCGTAAACGATCTTACGCACGATTTACCTCCTTCTGTACTCTAGTCTAAACGGCTTGAATGCCGTGCCTTCCGCCTCGAAGAACTTAGAGAAGAACTCATAGAACTCGAGCCGCAACGTCTGAATCCCGACGATACCTCCCTCGAGCACGAGGATCAACAGGTTCCCGCCGATGACGGCAAGAATGTACAACACCCCGCCGCCGCCGATCATCTTTTCCAACATCCTCCCCAGTTGGAATATCGCCAACGAGAGGGCGACGTGGTTGAGGGCGAACGCCGCTACACGGATGAACGAGAGCGAGTTACTGAAGTATACGAGTATCGTCTCGAATATATCCACTACCGCGACGACGAGACGGATGAGGGGACTTTCCTCCTCTTCTCCGTTTTGCGCCTCCTGTTTGTGCCACAGCTTGGAGATCGGTCCCTCAAGTCCCATGATGATCAACGGGATGAACATCAGCAGAGCGACTCCGAGGTTCAACCCTCCGCCCATGAACGCCCGCATGGCGAGCAGGAGCCCGATATAGAACAGCAACCCGATAAATCCAAACCGGGTGAAGAGTGACTCGAAGTACCGGCGCTGGATGAGCAGACTCGCGATGTTGATCAGGATCCCCACAATGATCACCACCGCTCCGATTGCGATCGCGTAGATCAGAATTCGGTTGATATCATCGAGCGGCCGGAACCAGAGAGCGGGGATGATGTTCTCGTACCCGAAGAAGCTCCCGTACAGGGTGCCGAAGACCATCGACGATGCCCCTACTGCGATGAGGACCGATCCTGTCCGCTTCCATCCCTCTCGCAACCGCGGCCACAGCAGAAGCCCGAGCCCGGAGAGGAACAGGACGAACCCGTGTCCGAGATCGCCGAACATCATCCCGAACAGGAAGACGAACATCACCGAGAATATGACCGTCGGATCGAATCCGCCGTAGCGCGGTGTCCCGTACAGACTCACCAACCCCTCGAATACCTTGAAGATCCCGGGGTTACGCAGCTTGCTCGGCACAGTCACTCCGTCTTCGTCCTTATCCTTCTCATACGGGATTTCGACCGCTTCCAGGACCCAGCGCGGCTCCTCCTGCACCGCCGCGCGCAGCTGCTTGAACTCCCGTGCCGGCACCCACCCGGTGGCAAGGGCGACCGCCCGCGTCTCCCCTACGGTGGAGTGTGCGCTCAGCACGGCGGTGTTCACCTTGAGGAAGTCGGAAAGCTCCGCCCGCTTCTCCGCACGCCAATTCTCGAACTCGGTAAGGGCCTGCTCTACCTTGGCGCGCTGTTCCTGCAGACGGGCCTCCCTGCGCTGCAGGTGTTCCAGTGCCTCGTGGGGGGAGCCGTGCATCTCCTCGGGAAGGTCTAACGGTCGGAACAGCGCCGCCTCCAACACCTCCTCCACTGCACTCCTGTCCTGGTTCAGGCAGATTATGAGAGTCTGGACCCGATGTTCCTCGGTCCGGTAGGGGAGGATGGCGTGCGGAAACCGATGTAGACTGCGATCGAGCGGTTCCAGGTTGTCCTCAGGCAGGGTTCCCGCGAGGACGCAGAACCGCTTCAAATGGAGAAGAGTGCCGATGTCCACCGCAAGCGGTTCGAGGAGTCGGAGGTGCGCTTCCTGCACCTTGAGATGGTCGAACTCCCGCTCCAGCGATCGCTGCGATTCCCGCAGCTTCTGGAGCTTCCCTCGCGCTTCTTCCAGTTCCCTTCCGATCACTTCGAGTTCGTTCTTCAACTCGTCGGGAGGGAGGGGGGAGACAGTTGGATCGGAGAGCGGGGAGTCGAGGTCGACCTCGAGGAATCCGGCCGCCTCGCGCAGGCGGGCAAGGAGGTCGCCCAGGTCGAGGAACTGAAGGTGTTCCCTGACGCTGGTCATGCGACGCGTCTCCCCCGGCTGCATGACCCCGGCCCGGCCGATCCGCTCCCAGAACCGGGGCGCATCCTCACGGGGGAGGAGGACGTTGACACGCTGCATCTTCTCCGTGATGAACATCCTTACCCCCTTACCCGGGCCCGTTCTACGAGTTCGACGAGCCGGTTCAGCTCGAGCTCCTTGAGGTAGATGTAGCCAACCACGATTCCCAACCCGAACGGCGCGGTGATGAACACCTCTCCGACGAGCGGCAACAGGGCCTCGTCGAAGCTCTGTTCCAGCTTTTCGACGTTGAATTCCTCCATCCGCTCAAACTGCTTTCCCACCTCTCCACCAAGAAAATGCGCGATCCTGTGCCATCCTTCCGCGTCCTCCACGATCCCCCGCAGCTCCTCCTGGGAGATGAGAGGGCGGAAGTCGGGGAGGAGATTGACGGTCTCGGGGAACGAGAACCCGTATCCCTTAAGGCGAAACGCCCAGGAGAACAGCTCTCGCATTATTCGGTTCTTGAGGATCTCCTTTACGTCGGCTTTCTGTCGCTTGTACTCTAAGATAAGCTGCTGGAGATAAAGGGAATCGAGCTCGGCCTCGTACGGAAACGTGATCTCCTTGTCCCCCACCTGGCGGTGGACAGCAGTCAAGGCGCGCTGGTAGTTGGGCCAAGGGAGTTCCTTGATCAGCGCGTCGATCCCCGGGAGTCCGAGAAGATGGGGATAATCAACCCGCTCCCACGGCAGCGCGAACAGATGTCTCTTCACCTCATCCGCCGGAATCCCCCGGATGTGGGCGCGGATGATCGTCTTCAAGTTCTCCACCCGATAGCGGGCGAGGACCGCGATTATCAGGTCCCGATCCCTTCCTCCCAATGCGGGGAGGAGGGTGGCGATGTCCGCGAACATCCCGCGGCGGAGCTGATCGCAGATTGGATGATCCTCGGCCTCGAGCTCGGCTGCATAGCTTGTTTCGCTCAGCCGTTGGCGCAACCCGTCCAGGTCCGCTCCGGCAAGGGAGTCCAAATCAGCGGCGGACACCATCCGCGCCAGCTTTCCGCGGATCTTCGCGTGGAGATAGGCGTACATCTCCTACTCCTTTGCCAGGGTGAGGATGGAGGCAAGGTCGAGGTCGGCTTCCTTGACGACCTTTGTGTGGAGGTCGTTGTAACGCTTCCGCAGGCGCTGCAGTAACTTTTCTTGGACTTGTGTCAGCCGTTCCGCCTCCGCCTTCCCGTCAGCCTCCGCTTGGGCGCGCAGCTCCTGCAATCGTCTCTGGGCCCGCGCCTCTGCCTGGGCGATGAGCTCCTTCGCCTTGGCGTGCGCGTCGGCGATGATCTTCTCCGCCTCCGCGCGGGCATCAGCTTCGATCTTATCCGCTTCGGCTTCGGTAGCGAGGATCTTCTTCAACTGTTCCTCAATCATCGTAACCACCTTAAAAAGTCGCGCCCGCCTGTAACCCGTCGATTCTACACGGAAGGCGGGACCAAAATTAAAAGTATACTCGATTGCTTTGTTAGCGCAAGCCAAACAAGAGAGGGGAAAACAGGTTGGCAACACGGTCATTTCCCGCTAGAATCGTATCTCATGATGGTCAGGTTAACAGGGCGTATTCACAAGGTGATCGTTCAGAACCTGAAGCTCAACCTGCTCGCCGTCTTGGTCGGGGTCATCGGCGGGTTCGGCGCGCTCCTGTTCCGCTATCTCATCTTCTTCATCAACGATCTTTCCTTCTTCCATAAGCCGTCGGTCCACTTCATCACCCCGCTCATCAACCACGCCGGATGGACGGTGCTCATCATCCCGGCGGCGGGAGGACTTATCGTTGGGTTGATTACCTACTACTTCGCTCCCGAGACGAAGGGACACGGGGTACCGGAGGTGATGGAGGCGATGGCGCGGCGGGGCGGGAGGATTCGCCCCCGGGTGGCGATAGCCAAGGTTCTCGCCTCTGGGGTGTGCATCGGGACAGGAGGATCGGCGGGGCGCGAGGGGCCGATCGTTCAGATCGGGAGCGCGGCCGGGAGTACGATCGGACAGTGGTTAAGGCTCCCGAGTTCCGACCTCAGGGTGTTGGTCGGTTGTGGGGCGACCGCCGGGATCGCTGCCACGTTCAACGCACCTCTGGCCGGGGTCCTGTTCTCCATCGAGTTGATCCTCCTTGAGCTTAAAACGCGCTCGTTCGTTCCGCTCGCCATCTCCTCCACCTTTGCCACCATCATCTCCCGCGTCTTCATCGGGGCGGAGCCGATGATAAGAGTTCCTCCATACCAGTTTCGCAGCCCGTATGAGCTCGTCTTGTACCTATTCTTGGGGCTGTTTGCCGCCGGGATCGGCTACATCGAGATCGTGAGCCTGTACGGGACGGAGGACCTGTTCGACCGACTCAAGGTTCATCCGGTCGTGAAACCGGCGATCGGGGGGTTATTGCTAGGGGCGATCGCCCTCTGGCTTCCGAATGTGCTCGGAACCGGGTACAGCACCGTCGGAGAGATCGTGAACCTCCAGCTCGGGAGTGGGGGATTGAACCTGCTCGGATTTCTGATCCTGCTCATGGTGGCGAAGATCGTCGCCCTGTCCATCACGTTGGGGAGCGGGGGATCGGG
>JAGGSO010000034.1 GCA_021159055.1 Candidatus Bipolaricaulota bacterium
ACCCTGTTCTCTGAAATGGGGTCAATGATCGGGCACAGAGCCCGCCGCTTGCGAAGAAGCGAGGATTCGCCGCAGGCGGATTCCTCTTTCCCAGCCGCAGATAATAAGCGCGCGGACCGGAAAGGGCACAGGTGAGCGATTGTCGCTAGCAAGCCGAACTCACTCCTGATTTTGTGCGCCCGGCGCGAAAACCGACCAGGGCCGAGGCGACGTAACACGGAGGAGCGACGGAGAGGATCCCAGCGTAGTCGGAGAGCTCGAAGTGGAGGATCTCGTACCCGGCTCCGGGGCCGAGGAGCCCTGCGATGACCGGGAGGATGTAGCGCTGGTCGCTCTTCAATACCTCCTGCGACATTTGGAACGCCTCCTCCAGCCGCCGTTCACCGAGCCCGCGTGCGAGGACCTCCTCCACTTCGCGACGGAAGTAGGCTTCCAACCCCTCCTTTTCCTGCGGCAATTGTGAAATCCGCTCTTCATCCCCGTATCCCGTCCCGTAGTGGACGAGATCGCCGGTGGTGACAACCGCTGTTTTTGGGCCGATGAACCCGGCCAGCTCCCGGGCGATCTCTTCTCCCACCCCGAACGAGCCGCTCTCCGGATCGCGGGTGACTCCGACGTAAACCGGGAGGACTCGCGGCGGAGGAAGCTCGCGTGCGCGGCAGTAGAAAGCAAGAAGGGAAAAGAAGGTATCGAGGGAGAACTCGTTTTTCAGGATTCCGGAATCGGGCCGAACCGCCTCCGTAAACTCAACCGGGGCGATCGTGAGAGAACCGAACGGGGTCGGGATGGAGCCCCCGCGGGGAATAAATGCTCCGGAAAGCTGGGAGAACGCCGCCCTTCGCTCCTCCAGGGGAGCGGCAGGATCGCGCAGCAGCTCCAACCGCTCGGCGTACGGGGCAGGAATGGCCGAGGTGTGGAGAACCCCGAGCGCGATTATCAGCTCTACCCCGGCGCGGTGGAGCGCGGCGATCACCCGCGCCTGAAGCGGGCCAGCGTAGGCGAGGGCGGTGTGGGGGAAGGAGAGGATCGCCCGGTCTGCGAGTGCGGCGTCGAGCTGCGGGTCGTCCTCCGCTTCGGCAAAATACCCCTCGATCAGCTCCCTGCCTTCCGGCCGCACCAGTTCAGCCCGATAGTAGGGCTTCCAGTTCAACTTGCTTCGTGCTCCTTCCAGATCCGATCGAGGATCCCGTTTATGAACACCGGTGCGTTCTCGGTCCCGTACTCCTTGGCGAGCTCGACTGCCTCGTCGATCGCCACCTCGGGCGGGACGTCGTCGGAGTGGAGGAGTTCGTACGCCCCGATGCGCAGGATGTTCCGGTCGATCAACGCGAGCCGGTCGAACCGCCACCCGACGGTATGCTCCCCGAGCAATGCATCGATGGAGGCACGCTCGGCCATGATCCCGTTGAACAGCTCCTCGATGTAGCCCCGCTCATCCCCGGGATCGACCTCCGCCAGCATTTCGGCCAGGGGGGTATCCACGAACTCGCGCTGGTACAGGGCGCGGAGGACGAACGCGCGCGCTTCGTGTCGGTTCATCCCGCCCCGAACAGCCGGTCGAAGAACGCGCGAATCCGCTTTGTCAGATCCTCACGCGACTCGAGGTACGCCCCGACGAAAAACCCGAGGGATCCGAAGGCAAGGAGGATGAGGAACACCTTCCAGCCGGCGAGGATGAGGATCAACCCGGCGACGAGCCCGACCCCGAGGCCGATCAGCCTACCCGGAACTCGCATCTCCGTCCTCCTCCGGGCTCGTCGCAGCAGCGGAGCGGATGCTCCGTACCAGCACGGATACGCGTCCCACCTCCACCCCGGTCCTCTCCTTGACCCGGGTGGCGAGGACCTCCTGAATCCTCCGGCTCACCTCGGCCACTTGCTGGTCAGCGGAGAGGGTTGTCTCCACCTTGATCTCGAGCCCGCCATCCATGTGGCCGAGTTGGACGCGGAATCGTTCGATCCCGATCTCTTGCCGCAGGATTATGCTCACCAGCTCCCGCAGCGCGCCGGCGGAGAGCTCGATCCTCCCCCAATCCCCCTCTTGGAGGAACCGCCCGCCGGTTCCGTAGGTCCGGTAGATCGAGCCGATGAGGTAGACCCCGATCGCAAGGAACAGCGCCCCGAACGTGAGCAGTGCCGCCTCTCCTTCTCCTGAGGTGATAAACGGGGTGATGCTCGAGACCGGGATCGCTCCGACCGGGATCAGGATCAACACCACCCCGGCAAAGGCAAGCCCGAGGACGAATATCGATTTGAGGAGGATGACGACCCCGGTCATTCCTCTTCCTCTTCCAGCGGGAGCGGGGCTTCCGGCTCGACGAGCCGCTGTACGTCCACGTCGACCGCGTTCACCTTAAGTCCGGTCATCTTCTCGATCTCCGCCTTCACCCGCGTCTGCACCTGCTTTGCCACCTTGTGGATCGGTCGGCCGTAGTAGATGGTGACCCGCACCGTTACCTTGACGTTGTCCCCTTCCACCTCGGTGTCGACGTAGCGCTTCATCCCCTCCCCGCGGCGGAACGCTCCGTCACCGGGGCGGAGGTTGGCGATCCCATCGACTTCGGAGACGGCGATCCCAGCGATCGCGGTGACGACGTCCTTGGAGATGCTCACCCGTCCCTTCTCTTGCTTCTCAGCCATCTTGCATCCTCCTTTACTCCGCCTCCGCGGCGTCTGCATGCGAAGGCGGGGGGACGATCTTCTTCACGTAGACATCTACCCCGACTACGTTCACCCCGGCAAGCTCGGTGATGTCGCTCTCCACCTTCGTCTGCACCCCCTGGGCCACTTCGTGCACCGGGTAGCCGTACTCGACGGCGATCCGTAGCTCGACGCGCACCCCTTCGTCCGTGAGCTCGGTGCGGATATTGGGAGAGAGGTCCTCCCCTCCGAATATCCCCCTGAACCCGCCGCTGGGAGATGTCTTGACGATCCCATCGACCTTCCCCGTAGCGATGCGGGCGATCGATGCGATCACTTCCTCGCCCATCGTGATCTTCCCGTCTTGATCGACTATCTCAATCTTACGTTCCGCCATGTTCCCTCCTTACACCCGCTCCACGTACCGGCCGGTGCGGGTGTCTACCTTCAGTATATCACCCTCCTTGACAAATAAGGGGACCTGAATCACCGCCCCGCTCTCCAGGGTTGCGGGCTTTTCTACGTTGGAAACCGTATCTCCACGCACTCCGGGCTCGGTGTGCACCACCTTCAACTCGACGAAATTGGGCAACTCGACCTTGATCAGCTCGTCGCCGCTGTAGTAGCCGGTCACGTTCGTCCCCTCCACGAGGAACTTGGAGTTCTCCCCGAGGACGTCGGCCGGGATCGGAAACTGATCGAACCGCTCGTTGTCCATAAAGATGTAGGAATCACCGTCGTGGTACAGGTACTGGAGCGGTCGCGATTCGAGGAAGACCGATTCGGTGTTCTCCGCTCCCTTGAACGTCGTCTGGATGACCCGCCCGGTCTTTAAGTGACGCAATTTCGTGCGGGCAACCGCCCCGCCCCGCCCGCGCTTGGAATGCTCGTACTCGATTATCTCGTACAGCTCACCGTCGTAGCGGATCACCATCCCCCGATGCATTTCGCTTACCGATAGACCCATCGTGCAACCACTCCCTTCATGTTCTTGTCTTTATTCTCCACTTTCCGGCCGCTCGTGCAAGAAACGCCTCCGGTATGCTATGATTCAGGAGGGTGATCGATGATGCGCGCCTTCTTCTGCCTTCCGAGCGATAAAGGGTTGAACCGCATCCTGCTCGGGATCTCGACCGCGCTGCGTGCCCGGATGAACGCGCGGGTGAGCTGGGTGCCGAAGGAGAACTTCCACGTCACGGTCCGGTTCCTCGGGGAGATCGAGCCGGAGTTGACGATCGAGCTGGAGAAGATGGCGCGGCGGATCGCAGCGGAGATCCCTCCGTTCGACATCCCGATCGACCGGTTGGGAGCATTCCCCAACCCGGGACGGGCGCGGGTGATCTGGGCCGGGGGAAAGGCGCCGGACCGGTTCACCGCCCTTGTCGCGCAGGTGAACAGCGGGCTTGCCGCGTTCGGGTTTCCCCCTGACCGCGAGGACTCGGTCGCCCACATCACCTTGGGGCGGGTGAAGGGGAGGCCCGATCCCGGGCTCCCGCAGGCGCTCGCGGATCTCGGGGCGGGGTTGAACCACTCCCTGCACGTCGATCGCCTCGTCCTGATGGAGAGCGTCCTCACCCAACGCGGCGCGGTCTACAACCCGCTCTTCTCCGTCTCGCTCACCGGGAGGTGATGGGATGTACCGGTTCGAGTACCTCGACCACACTGCCGACGTGGAGGTGCGCGGGATCGGGGATACAGTGGAGGAAGCGTTCTGCGCCGTCGCGGCCGGGATGTTCAACCTGATGATCGCGCTCGACCGGATCGCCCCCCGCGAGTCACTCAGACTGGAGGTATCCGCCCCGCGCCTCGAACTGCTGCTGGTGGAGTGGTTGGGGCGGCTCCTCGGGGAGAAGGAAGTCTCCGGCCTGATCTTCTCCCGCTTCTCCGTCGGGATCGAGGAGACGGGGGACGGATTCCGGCTGCGGGGAGAGGCGTGGGGGGAGCGGCTCGACCCGGCCCGCCACCGCCCCGAGCTGGAGGTGAAGGGGGTATCCTACGCCGGGCTGCGGGTTGAGGAACGGGATGGGCGCTGGATCGCCCAGTGCGTGCTCGATACCTAAAGGAGGGAGAGATGGCTGAAGGGTACGAGATCGAACGGGTGAGCGATGCCGAGTGGCTGATCCCCGCGACGGGCGAAATGCGCGTCCCGGGGAGGGTGTTCGTCGATCCGGAGATGATGGAGGACCTGCAGGGGGAGCTATCCGGGGAGTGGAGCGCCCTGCGCCAGGTGCGGAACGTCGCCACCCTCCCGGGGATCGTCGGGGCGGCGGTCGCCCTCCCTGACGTTCATCCCGGGTACGGGTTTCCGATCGGAGGTGTAGGGGCGTTCGACCCGGACGAGGGAGTGGTCGTGGTCGGAGGGGTGGGGTTTGACATCAACTGCGGGGTGCGGCTGATGCGGACACCGCTTTCCCGGGAGGAGGTGGAAGACCGCCGGGATGCCCTGGCCGACGACCTCTACCGCACCGTCCCCGCTGGCCTCGGCTCGACCGGGAAGCTCCGCTTGTCCCTCACCGAGATCGATCGCCTCCTCGCTGCCGGAGCGGAATACGTCATCTCCCATGGTTACGGCCTGGAGGCCGACCTGGAGTTCATCGAGGACGGGGGGAGGATCCCCGGTGCCGATCCGGGGGCGGTGAGCCGCCGCGCCAAGGAGCGCCAGTTCCGCCAGGTGGGGACCCTTGGGGCCGGAAACCACTACCTCGAGGTGCAGTACGTGGAGGAGGTGATGGACCCTGCCGCTGCCGCCGTGTACGGCCTGCGGGAGGGGCAGGTTGTGATCTCGATCCACACCGGCTCCCGTGCCCTCGGCCATCAGATCGGTCAGGATTACCTGAAGGAGATGGAGGCGGCAACCCGGAAGTACGGGATCAGCGTCCCGGAGCTGGAGCTCGTCTGCGCCCCGATCTCCAGCCCGGAGGGGAAGCGCTACCTGAGCGCTGTCGCCGCCGGAGCGAACTGCGCGTTCGCTAACCGGGAGGTGATTGGGCATCTGGTGCGGGAGTCGTTCACCCGCGTCTTCGGACTGGATCCGGAGGAGGTGAGCCTCGTCTACGACATCGGGCACAACAACGCCAAGTTCGAGCGTCATGTCGTGGACGGAGAGGTCCGCACCCTGCTCGTCCACCGCAAGGGGTCGACACGCGCGTTCGGCCCGGGGAGGGAGGAGTCCCCAGGACCGTACCGAGCCGTCGGGCACCCGACCCTGGTCGGGGGATCGATGGGGACCGCATCGTACGTGATGCGCGGGACCCCTGCCGGGATGGAGAAGGCGTTCGGGAGCGGAGTGCACGGGGCCGGGCGGGCGGTCTCCCGCCGGAAGGCGGCGAAGCGTTACTTCGGAAAAGAGATCGAACAGGAGCTGAGGAAGCAGGGGATCGTCCTGCGTGCCCACTCGATGCGCGGGGTCGCTGAGGAGGCGCCTGGAGCGTACAAGGACGTGGAACGAGTAGTCCGCGCTGCAGCAGCGGCAGGGATCAACCTCCCGGTGGCGCGGCTCCGCCCGCTGGTGGTGGTCAAGGGGTAGAAGGACGGTGCGCGAACGCGCGGGTGTTCTCCACGATCGCCCGCGCCAGCTTGCGCGGATCGTGCTTGACCGTCACCTTCCCCTCCAGGGTCGCGGTCCCGATAAGATCAGCACGGACGACTGAAAGCCCGTACTCGTTCTCCTCCTCCAGGTCGTCCGCCACCGGGGCGGCCCGCTCCGCCCGGTAGCCGGTGAGGATCTCCTCCGGCGGGAGGGCATTGTTCACCAGGATCCCGTCGAACGCCTGCACCGATACGTACTGGTCGAGGACACGCAGGTGGTCGCGGAGGGTGAACCCGTCCGTCTCCCCGGGCTGGGTCATCAGGTTCGCCACCAGGAACTTCTCCGCCGGGGCGCGCTCGATCTCGTCCGCGATCCCGTTCACGAGGAGGTTGGGGATGATGCTCGTGTACAGGCTTCCCGGGCCGAGGAGGATCAGGTCGGCGCGGGATATCGCCTCCAGGACACGGCCGTACGGGGGGACGTCCTCCTTGGACAACCTGATCTCCTCGATCCGGCGCGGATCGGAGCTGATCCGGCTCTCCCCCTCGACCCACTCCCCGTCCTCCATCCGCGCGACGAGGTGGCATTTCGTCAGGGTGGCGGGGAGGACCTCGCCGCGGATGGCGAGGATCTGGCTCATTGCCTCCACCGCCCGGTCGAACCCGCCGGTCGCCTGCTCCAGCCCGACGAGGAGGAGGTTCCCGAGGGAATGGCCGGCCAGTTCCCCTCCACCGCGGAACCGATGCTGGAGGAGTTCGGCCATCCGCGCCTCGTCAGCGGCGAGGGCGATGATGCAGTTGCGCACATCGCCGGGAGGGAGGACATCGAGCTCAGCGCGGAGCCGTCCCGAGCTTCCTCCATCGTCCATCACCGTCACTACCGCGGTGATGTTCGCCGTCTCCTCCTTCAGCCCGCGCAGCAGGGTGGAGAGCCCGGTTCCGCCACCAATGGCAACGACCCGCGGGCCACGCTCGAGGAGACGGGTGCGAAAGATCATGTCCCCGGGCTTCTCGCGCCTCCCCGGAGCGACTCCGTGCGCGATCGAACGGACGAGCCGATTCAGGCCGAGCCCGAACCCAAAGATCCCCAGCCCCATCGCGATCCCGACGATCACGGCCCGGGCGGCTCCTGCCGGCGGAAGGAGGGAGTACAAGCGGCGGATCCGCTCCGCCCCGATCACCTCGAGGAGCCCGAGGACGAACAGCCCCATCGATACCCCGGATAGCGCGAGCCAGCGCTTGATCCTCATCCCGGGGTAGAGCCAGCGCAGCCAACCGTGCGGCTTCATCCTGTTTGCATCCCGGTTATGAGCTCCACCCGCCCCTCTCCCACGAGCTCCTCGATCGCCGCCCGGAGCGAGGGTGCCGCGGAGACCCGAAATCTGTCCGCGGCGCGGACCTCGATCCCGGCTCCGTCCTCCCCCTCCAGCCGGAGGACCACCGGGACCCTTCCCCTGTCGGAAGTCAGGCGGGCGGAGATGAGGCCGAGCTTCTCCGGGACCGCGTCCTCCGCCCGCAGCCGGATCAGGAGGATGGCGCTCCCCCTCTTCTCGAGATCGGAGATGGGGAAGACCTCCTGCACCACCAGGTTCGGGGTTCCGTTCCGCACCCCGGAGAGGACCCGCATCCCGATGAGCTCGTCCACCCGGAGGATGTCCCCTGCCGTTGCGAGCACGCGGGGAAAGACGGTCGCTTCCACCTCCCCGCGTCCGTCCTCCACCGTGACGAACGCCATCGGATCCCCCTTCTTCGTCGCGATCTTCCGGATCGCCTTCACCCTCCCCCCGACCAGCGCCTCATCCCCCTCGGGGAGGGAGGCGACCGCAGAGAGCGGAGTGGCGTACAGGGATAGGAGCTCGCGGTAGCGGTCGAGGGGGTGAGCACTCACGTAGAGCCCGAGGAGCTCCCGCTCGAACGTGAGCAGCTCCTCCGGGGTAAATTCTTCCGCCGGGACGGTGGGGTCGACCGGGAGGGAGTCGGTGACCTCGAAGAACGAACGCTGCCCGCTCGTTCGCTCCCGGCGGGAGATCTGCATCAGCTCGAGCCCGTCGGAGAGGCGGGCGAGAAGGCCCTTGCGCGTCTGGCCGAGGGAGTCGAACGCTCCCGCCTTGATCAGCGCCTCGAGGGCCTCGCGATCGACTCCGTCCCCGTCCACCCGGCGGCACAGGTCGAAGAACGATTTGTACCCGTCCCCGCGGGCGGAGATGATCCGCGCGATCGCTCCGGAGCCGACGTGCTTGATCGCCCCGAGCCCGAACCGGATCTTCCCCTCCGCCACCGGGGTGAAGTCGTGCTCGCTCTCGTTTATATCCGGGGGGAGGACCTCGATTCCCATCTCCTTGCACTCCCCGATGTACTCCGCGACCTTGTCCGTGTCCCCCTGCACGCTCGTGAGCAGGCTCGCCATGAAGTGGGTCGGGTAATGGGCCTTGAGGTAGGCGGTCCAGTAGGAGACGAACGCGTAGGCGGTGGTGTGCGACTTGTTGAACCCATAGCGGGAGAACTTCTCCATCTCATCGAACGTCTGGGTCGCCTTGTCGCGCGGGATCCCATTGGCGACGCATCCGGCGATGAACTTCTCCCGCAGGCTCGCCATGATGTCCTTCTTCTTCTTTCCCATCGCCTTTCTCAGGATGTCCGCCTCGGCGAGGGAGAATCCGGCGAGGTGTCGGGCCATCAGCATCAGTTGATCCTGATAGATCGGGAGCCCGTACGTGTCGGCGAGGACCTCCTTCAGCTTGGGATGGGGATAGGTGACCGGGCGGCGGCCGTGGCGGCGCTCCACGTACTCATCGGCCATCCCGCTCTCGAGCGGCCCGGGACGATAGAGGGCGAGCAGTGCAATCAGGTCCTCGAACCGGTCCGGCTGTACCCGCTTGATCAACCCGGTCATCCCCGAGCTCTCCAGCTGGAATATCCCGGCCGTCTTCCCCTCCCGGAGCAGGGCGAACGTCTCCGGGTCGTCGAGCGGGATCTTTTCCAGCTCGATCTCGATCCCATCCCGACGCAACGCTTGGCACGTGTCGTCGAGCAGGGTGAGGTTGCGCAGCCCGAGGAAGTCGAACTTCAACAGCCCGACCGCCTCGACGTCGGTCATGTCGTACTGGGTGACGCACTCCCCGTCGGTCAGCCGGAGGAGAGGAACGTGGTTGATCAGGGCGTCCGGGGCGATCACCACCCCGGCGGCGTGGGTCGAGGTGTTGCGGGAGAGGCCCTCGAGGCGGAGGCCGATGTCGATGATCTGGCGGACCTTGTCGTCCGTCTCGTACAGGTCACGCAGCTCGGCCACCTTCTCCACCGCCACCTTCAGCCGATAGCCGAACGGGATTAGCTTGGCGAGCCGGTCGGTGACCGCGTACGGGACCCCAAGGACGCGGCCGACGTCGCGCACCACGCTGCGGGCGGCCATCCGGTCGTAGGTCGCGATCTGGGCCATCTTGTCCTTCCCGTACTTCTCCTGCACGTACTGGATCACCCGGTCGCGGCCGCGTACGCAGAAGTCGATGTCGAAATCGGGCATGCTGATCCGCTCCGGGTTGAGGAACCGCTCGAAGATCAGGTTGTACTTGAGGGGGTCGACGCTGGTGATCCCGAGGGCATAAGCGACCAGGCTCCCGGCCGCCGATCCCCGCCCCGGTCCGACCGGGATCCCCTCCTCGCGGGCGAACCGGACGAAGTCCCACACGATCAGGAAGTAGGTGGCGTAGTTCATCCGCTCGATCACGGAAAGCTCGTACTCGAGCCGTTCCTTGACTGCCCCCTCCACGCTCCCGTATCGTTCCTTCGCTCCCTGGTACGCGAGCTTGCGCAGGTAGGAGTTCGGGTCGGACTCCCCCGCAGGAAGGGAAAACGGGGGGATCATCGTTTTTCCGAACGGGATCTCCAGGTTGCAGCGGTCGGCGATGACGCGGGTGTTCTCGATCGCCTCGGGGACGTCCGCGAACAGCTCCTCCATCTCGTCCCCGCAGCGGAAGTGGTACCCCTCCCCGTCGAAGGTGCGGTGATCGGGGTCGGAGAGGGTCTTGTTGGCGCGGATGTTGAGCAGGACCTCATGGGCGAGGCGATCCTCCGGATTCAAGTAGTGGACATCGTTCGTTGCCACCAACGGAAGATCGAGGCGCCGCGCCAGCTCGATCAGCTTCTCCTTCAGGGCCTTACCCCGATCGGTCCCGTGGTCCTGGAGCTCGATGTAGAAGTTCCCCTTCCCAAAGATCTCGGCGTACTCGCGTGCCGCCTTCTCCGCCGCCTTCTCCTTCCCCGCCATCAGCAGCCGCGGGATCTCCCCGCTCTCGCAGGCAGACAGGGCGATCAGGCCGTCGCGGTACTGGCGAAGGAGCTCCTTGTCGGCGCGCGGCTTGTAGTAGAACCCCTCGGTGTGGGCGCGGCTGACGATCGCGATCAGGTTCCGGTACCCGATCTCGTTCTCCGCGAGGAGGACGAGGTGGTAGTAGCGGTTTCCCGCCTGGGGGGTGCGGTCGTGCCTGCTCTTCGGAGCGAGGTAGATCTCGCAGCCGATGATCGGCTTTATCCCCTTCTTCTGCGCCGCGCGGTAGAACTTCACCGCCCCGCTCATCACCCCGTGGTCGGTCAACGCGAGGGCGTCCATCCCGCACGCCGCCGCCCGGTCGAGGAGGTCGGGGATGCGGCAGGACGAATCGAGCAGGCTGTACTCGGAGTGCGTGTGCAGGTGGATAAACCCGGACATCAGTCTCCCTTCAGGAAGATGACCTTCTCCTCGCCCGGCTTCACCAGTCCGAGTTCCTTCCGCGCGAGGTACTCGATCGTCGCCGGATCGTCGGCATGGGCGAGCCGGTCGCGGAGGTCATTTTGGACCGCGAGGGCGACCCGCTCCTCTTGTGTGACGCGAGCGATCTCAGCGTGCAGGTGCCGGATCGTGAGGAACCGGTCGATGTAGATGAAGGAGAGGAGGCCGACGAGCATCAGGACAGCGATGAGGACGATCTTCTTTCCCCATCGCGGCTTGACGATCCATCCTTGCGCCTCGTCTCCTCCCCTCATCTTCCCCCGTTCGGTGACAGGCTACGGCCGGAACCGGGCCGGCCAGTCCGCCAGCCGCAGCTCGTACTCCTCCTCGATCCGGATCAGCCGGTTGTACTTCGCCACCCGCTCGGAACGGGAGATCGAACCGCTCTTGAGCTGTCCGCACGCCGTCCCGGTGGCAAGGTCGGCGATCGAGGTGTCCTCGGTCTCCCCGGAGCGGTGGGATACGACGCATGTGTAGCCGGCGGAGTGAGCAAGGTCCATCGTCTCCAGGGTCTCGGTTACCGTCCCGATCTGGTTCAGCTTGATGAGGATCGAGTTGGCGATCCCCATGTCGATCCCCCGCTGCAACAACTTGGGATTGGTGACGAAGTTGTCGTCCCCCACGATCTGGATCTTCTTTCCCAGCCGTGCGGTGATCAGCTGCCAGCCGGCGTCGTCCCCCTCGGCGAGCCCGTCCTCGATCGAGATGATCGGGTACTCGTCCACCCATTTCTCGTAGATCGCGACCAGTTCATCCGCCGGGAGGGTCTCCACCTGGCCGGCCACGGTGAAGCGGTACTTCCCATCGGAGAAGAAGCTCGACGCTGCGGCGTCGAGCGCCAGGGCCACGTCCTCTCCGGGTCGATATCCCGTCTTCTCGATCGCCTCTACCAGGAGCTTGAGCGCCTCCTCGTTCTCGTTCAGGTTGGGGGCGAACCCGCCCTCATCCCCGACCGCGGTGGACAGCCCCCGCTCCTTCAGGATCCCCTTCAGGGTGTGGAAGACCTCGGAGCAGGCGCGGATCGCGTCCCGGACCGTGTCCGGGCCGATCGGGACGAGCATGAACTCCTGGATATCGACGTTGTTGTCCGCATGCTCCCCGCCGTTGAGGACGTTCATCATCGGCCGAGGCAAAAGCGGCTCCCGCGCCCCAGCGATGTAGCGGAAGAGCGGGATCTCCAGGCTGTCGGCCGCCGCGCGCGCCACCGCGAGGGAGACCCCGAGGATCGCGTTTGCCCCCAGCATGCTCTTGTTCTCCGTCCCGTCGAGCTGGAGGAGGAGGCGGTCGATCTTCGCCTGGTCGAGCGCATCCTGGCCGATCACCGCCGGGCCGATCTCGTCCATCACGTTCTTGACCGCCTTCTGCACACCCTTGCCGTGGAACCGGTTTGGATCGCCGTCCCGCAGTTCGAGCGCCTCCCGCGTCCCCTTGGAAGCGCCGGAGGGGATCGCCGCTCGGCCGAACGCCCCGTCCTCGAGCCATACATCGACCTCGATCGTCGGATTCCCGCGCGAATCGAGGATTTCCCGTGCGATTATCTCTTCGATCAGTACCATGAGATGACCTCCTTAGATGTCTAGTCGGAGTATAAACCTCACCGGGCCGGAGGAGCAAGGTCACGGGCCGGGGGGATGACCCCGGACACCCGTCATGAGAGGAGAAGAAAAAAAGCCGGGGCCGAAACTCGGCCCCGGCGGTTCAATCGGTCGTTATTCCTTGTAGATGTCCCAGAGATAGATGTCCATCGTGACGTTCAGGAACGCGCCCTTCACGTTCGGCCGCATGGCGATCACCATCTCGTCGGTCATCGACCACAGCGGGATCCAGGGCACGTCCTGCGCGCTCAGGATCTGGACGGCTTCGTACAGCTTCGCCCGTTTCTTGACGTCGACCGTGGTCGTTGCCACCTCGAGGATGTCCTTGTACGCCTCGTAGTTCGGATGGTGGTTGAAGAACGTCCCCAACCCCTCCGGAGCCTCGGTCGTCCACGGAGCGAGGAAGTTGGAAGTCTCGAGGTAGTCCGGGTGCCAACCGAGGAGGAACATGTCGAAACCGCCTTGCGACATGCGCTCGGTGTAGGCGCCCCACTCCAGGGACTGGATGTTGATCTGGATCACTCCAGTCTCCTCCAGGCTCCCCTTCAGGACCGCCGCCACGTCGGCCTCGGTCGTCCCGTAGTGCTTCGGGGTGTACCACAGGTTGAGCTTGAGCGGGTTATTCTCGTCGTAGCCGGCCTTCTTCAGCAGGGCCTTGGCCTTAGCCAGGTCGCGGTGCGGGAATACATCGATCGCGCCGAAGAACGGGGGATCGACCTTAGGCACCATGGTGTAGATCGGGTCGACCGTTCCGCTGAAGACCTGGTCCTTGATCGCGTCCCGATCGACGGCGTAGCAGATCGCCTGACGGACGAGCGGATCATCGACCGGGGGCTGGGTGACGTTGAACAGGATGTAGCGGATCCCCGGGCTGGGCGGGAAGTACTTCACCACCACGTTCGGGTTGCTCTCCAGGTCCTTGATGTCCTGCGGGCTGAGGGTGCGGAACACGAAGTCCACGTCTCCGGCCTCGATCGCCGCGCGCAGGGCGGCTGCGTCGGAGTACATCTTCTCGATCACGTACTTCGACTTCGGCGCCGGGCCGTAGTAGCCGTCGTACGCCTCGTACTTCACGTACTGATCGGGCTTGTACTCGACGAGCTTGTAGGGTCCGAGCCCGACGTACTTCCCGTTGGCGAAATCGTCCTCCGGGGCGCCGGCATAGATGAGGGCCGGGGCGATCCGGTCGGACATCCGAAGCAGGAAGATCGCGTCAGGCATGGTGAGGGTGATCTTCACCGTCAACGGATCGACAACGTCGATGTGATCGATTACCCCCTTGATCAGCCCGACTCCGCCTTCAGGCCCATCGAGGCGGATCGTCCGGTCGAGGGCCCACTTGACCGCCGCGGCATCGCAGACGGTCCCGTCCCAGAACTTGAGGCCGGGGCGAATGTGGAACGTGTACACCATTCCGTCGGGAGAGATCTCGTAGGACTCAGCCACGTCCGGGACCAGGTTCAGGTCCTCATCGACCTTCATCAAGGCACGCGTGGTGTTGCGGAGCACGTGCCAGGAGAAGTGGTCATAACTGTTGGCGAACGAGAGCTGCGTCACCCGGTCCGTGGTCCCCATGATAAGGGGCTCTTCGGCCGCAATCGCGAACGCGCTGAACGCCAACGCCATCAACAGGAATACACCTAGAATCTTTCGCATGTCTTACCTCCTTGCTCATTACTCTGAAAAATTTTCCAAAAACCGGTACCGTCGTTTTGTTGGGAGCGATCACCTCCTTATTTCCAGACTAAAATGAATCTAGCACACTTGCAATGCAAAGTCAAACCCTCTTCCGCTTCCGCTTCGGATTCACGAGATCGCTTATCCCTTCCCCGATCAGCCCAAACCCGAGCGACAGGGCAATGATCATCAACCCGGGGAAGGTAATCAGCCACCATGACCCCGACTGCAGGAACTTCTGCCCGTTTTGGATGTCGAATCCCCAATCCGGAGCGGGGGGCGGAAGCCCGAACCCGAGGAACGAGAGTGCAGCGACGGTGAGAATCGCATCAGCGAGGTTGAACGAGGAGACGGCCATGATCGCGTTTACGGTGTTGGGGGCGACATGACGCACGATGATCCGCAGGTTTCCTGCTCCGATGGCGCGGACCGCCTCGACATAAGTCGTCTCCCGCACTTGCAGTGCCTCGGCCCGGGTGACGCGGAAGTAGGTGGGGATGTACACAAATCCCACCGCCCAGATCATCGGTCCAATCCCGGCCCCGAACATGGCAACGAGGGTGATGGCGAGGATCATCGACGGGAACGAGTAGATCGCGTCCATGGTCAGAGAGAGCGCCCGGTCGAGGATCCCCCCGAAGTAGCCGGAGATCCAACCGAGGAGCGAGCCGATCGTCATGCTCAACGCCACCGCTCCGAACGCGACAATGATCGACGCCTTCCCCCCGGCGAGGACGCGACTGAACACGTCCCGCTTCAACTGATCCGTTCCCATCCAGTGGTGAACCGACGGCCCTTGGAGCCGGGGGGCATCCCGATACTTCACCGGATCGTACGGGGTGAACCAAGAGTACTGAGCGAGGATCGTCACCAGCATGAAGATGAAGACGATCGCCAGTCCGACCTTGAGGATCGTCTGGTGACGAAGGGCGTGACGGCCGCGGGTGAACCGCAACACAAGCCAATCGAGCAGGCGGGCGAACAAGAACTGGTGGGGTATACCCTCGGTCATTTCAGTACCTCACTCGTGGATCGATCACCGAATATAAGATATCGACGATCAGGTTGATCGCGGAGATGAATATCGCGATGAACACGATCGTCCCCTGGATCGCTGGCCAGTCACGCGCCTCGATCGACCGGACGAGGAAGCTCGCTATCCCGGGCCAGGAGAATACGGTCTCGGTGAGGACCGCTCCCCCCATGAGGATGGCGAACTGGAGCCCGAACACGGTCACGATCGGGATGAGCGCGTTACGCAGTGCATGGGAAAGGATGACTACCCGCTCTCGCACCCCCTTGGCACGGGCGGTGGTGATGTAGTCGGCGTCGAGCACCTCGAGCATGCTCGCCCGCGTCATCCGGCCGAGGAGCCCGGCCTGGGCAAACCCGAGCGTGACCGAAGGGAGGACAAGATGCTTAATAACATCGACGATGATCTTCGGATCCTTACTCAGGAACGCGTCAATCAGATAAAACCCTGTCACCGACTGAAAACTGAACGCTACCCTTCCCCCGAGGCGGCTCGCCACCGGGAACCAATGCAGCTTCACTGCGAAGATCACCTGCAGCATCAGACCGAACCAGAATAACGGCATGGCAAACGATCCAATATGGAAGACCCTTATTGAATGGTCGATCGGGGTATCGGCGCGGATCGCTGCGAGTATCCCGGTCCAGAACCCGAAGATGAACGCGAACAGCATTCCAAAGAATGCAAGCTCGAGGGTGGCCGGAAACCGGGTAAAGATCTCGGTGACGACCGGCTTGGACGTACGGAACGAATCACCGAAGTCACCGGATACGATATTCTTCAGATACTCCACATACTGGGCAGGGATCGGCTTATCGACCCCCATCTTATGCCGGTACTCGTCCATCAGTTGCTGGGATACGTTCCTCCCCCCGAGCATCGCCGCTACCGGATCCCCGGGCATCACCCGCAGAATGAGGAACACCACCGTGAGCAGGATGAGAAGCATCGGGATCGTGAACAGTAACCGTTGTACGATGTACCGAGCAATTCCTCCCATTACCGCCTCATTTCCTGGGAACAACGTGAGATAAAAAATCAACTGTAGTATAGCAAACAGAGGGGAAGATAGCAACTTCAGCCGGTCGGCTTTGATTTGCCGGTTTTAAGCCCGTAGAATCCCGGGGATAGCCGAAGGAGAGAGACAATGCAGGCAGACAAGCTTCGCAATCTGTACCTGGAATACTTTGAAGCTCACGGGCACACTCGCCTCCCGAGCTCGTCCCTCGTCCCCAACGACCCGACGCTTCTGTTCACCGCCGCCGGGATGGTGCAGTTCAAGGACATCTTCTGGGGGAGGCGAGCCCCTGACCACCCCCGCGTCACCACGTGCCAGAAGTGCTTCCGCACCACTGACATCGAGAACGTGGGCGTGACCGCGTTTCATCACACGTTCTTCGAGATGCTCGGTAATTTCTCGTTCGGTGATTATTTCAAGGAGGGGGCGATCAGCCTCGCGTGGAAGTTCGTCACGGAGGAACTCGGGATTCCCAAGGAGAAGCTATGGGTCTCGGTATATGAGGAGGACGAGGAGGCGTACGCGATCTGGAAAGATGTGATCGGGATCCCGCCCGAGCGGATCGCGCGATTGGGGAAGGAGCACAACTGGTGGGGACCGGTGGGAAACTCCGGGCCGTGCGGACCGGACTCGGAGATCTTCTACGACACCGGGGAGGAGAATGCGTGCGGTCCTGATTGTCGCGGGGTGGCGTGCGACTGCGATCGGTTCTCCGAGATCTGGAACCTTGTGTTCATGCAGTACGCCGCCCGAGAGGACGGGAGCCTCGTCCCGCTCGAGAGGAAGAACATCGACACCGGGATGGGCCTCGAACGGACCGCGGCGGTCCTGCAGGGGGTAGCGACCGACTTTGAGATCGACCTGTTCGCTCCGCTGATCGAGGCGATCGCGGCGGCGGCAGAGGTGGAGGATCGGGTGGCGCGCAACATCATCGCCGATCACGTGCGCGGCGGGCTGTTCCTCATCGCTGATGGAGTCCTCCCGGGAAACGAAAAACAGGGCTACGTCCTGCGCCGGATTCTGCGGCGGGCGGTTCGGGCCGCGGAACGGCTCGGGATTCCACCGGGGAGTCTGGCCGGGTTCATCGACCCGGTGATCGACGTGATGGGGAAGACCTACCCGGAGATCGTCTCCGCACGCGCGCTGGCGGCCCAGGTGATGCGAAGCGAGGAGGACTCGTTCCGCCGGACGCTCCGCGCCGGGGAGAGGCGACTCGAGGAGAGGCTCACCGCGCTGATCGAAGCAGGAGAACGCATCCTCCCCGGCGAGATCGCATTCGAGCTCTACGACACCTACGGCTTTCCCCTCGAGATGACCGCGGAGATCGCGGGTGAGCGCGGGATCGAAGTCGACCGGGAAGGATTCGACAAAGCGATGGCCGGGCAACGGGCCCGGTCGCGCTCATTTACAGAGAACGTCACCGTTTCAGGCTCTGTATCGCTGGATCTGCAGTCTACTGAGTTCGTCGGCTATGAGATCTTGAAAACCGAGGCTGAACTGTTGAGAAAGGTAGACGGTGAGCAGTTGGCCTTCGTGTTCGACCGCACCCCGTTCTACGCCGAGTCTGGGGGTCAAGTTGGAGATACAGGGTTGATCGAGAACCTCGACCGGCCGGGCCGGGCGGAGGTGACTGACGTGCAGAAGACTCCGGGAGGGGCGTTCCTCCACCGGGTTCAGATTCGCGCAGGCGAATTCGAGCCCGGGGATCGCTGCCGCCTCGAGGTGAACGCGGAAAGGCGGGCCCGGATCGCCCGCCACCACACCGCCACCCATCTTCTCCACGCTGCCCTGCGCAAGGTCCTGGGCGAGCACGTGATCCAGGCCGGTTCCCTCGTCGCGCCGGAGGAGCTCCGGTTCGACTTCTCCCATTTCTCCCGGATGACGGACGAGGAGATCGCCCAGGTGGAGGAGCTTGTGAACTCGGTCGTCCTCTCCGATATTCCGGTGGAGACGCAGGAGATGCCGCTCGAGGAGGCGAAGAAGACCGGGGCGATGGCCCACTTCGAGGAGGAGTACCGGGGGAAGGCGCGGGTGCGGGTGGTCTCGGTCGGGGAGTTCAGCCGCGAGCTGTGCGGCGGGACGCACGTCGCCCGCACCGGGGAGATCGGGTTGGTAAAGATCACCTCTGAGGAGTCGGTCGCCGCCGGGACGCGGCGGATTCATGCCCTGGCTGGAATGGAGTCCCTGCGGCAATTTCAGTCCGACGCGGCCTTGCTCGGAGCGGTGCGTGCCCGCCTCGGGGACGATCCGCTCGCCGGGATCGACCGGCTTGAAGGCGAGATCTCCGCGCTGCGGGAGCGGTTGCGCGCCGCGACGGAGGCGATCCTCACCGCCAAGCGGGATGAGCTCCTCGCAGCGGGGACGGAGCGGGTTGGGGAGGTGACCATCGTCTCCGGGAGGCTCGACCTGGAGGTGGACGCGCTGAAGCGCCTCGCCGATCTGATCGAGGAGAAGGCCCGGCCTGCAGTCGTTCTCCTTGGGGGTGCGATCGATGGGCGAGGGATCGTGGTCGCCAAGGTGAGCAAGGGGGTCTCCGCCCATGCCGGGAACGCGGTGCGCGCGATGGCTAACGCCCTCGGTGGAGGTGGGGGCGGGGCACCCCACTTCGCGCAAGGGGGGGGACCGAACGCCGCCGCGCTCGATCACGCCCTCGCTATCGGGAAGGGCATGGTCGAGAAGGAACTAGCCCCCTAGCCGGACTGGCATGCAGA
>JAGGSO010000035.1 GCA_021159055.1 Candidatus Bipolaricaulota bacterium
ATGGCGGGGACAAGCCCCGCCACTACGAAAAATGGCGTCCCTTTCAGGGTTTGGTTGGTGTTTCTACAAGCCCGAGTAACGGTTCTTTACGCGGTGCCGGCATGGTCTCAATCCCTTTCAGGGTTTGGTTGGTGTTTCTACTCCGCCGGCGCGAACCCGCTTGGCACCGCCATCGAGGCACAGTCCGCGCGGACCGCTCCGTTGACCCCGATTATACCCGCTGGACAAGCCTGCTTCATCGGGGTGAAAAACTCGGTTTTTCCGGATTGCATCGGGATCGCGCGGATCCCCGGGAGTTTCCCCACCGCTACCCGTCCGCGGTATTCACTTGTCAAAGATCTAATTATCTCAACCTACAAATATCGCCGTATCCGGAAGAAGGCGTCGGCGCCCGATGCGCTCGTCCGCTGTCTCAGTTTTCCGCGTTTGTGCTCAACCGGATAGTAGATTCCTTTTACTTCCTCCACTACGTCGGCATAACCGATCAGCCCGAGGCGACGTGAATAGAGCGGGACCTTGCGCCATTGCCGAAATCCACTGCGCTTGTCCGTTCCTTTGGTGTGAACCCGTTTGTGAAGCAGTTCTCCTTCGACGGTGAACTCGTTGGGTTGGAATGCACCCCCGGCGTAGGAAAACCACGCGGCGCGCGGGCAGAAAACATACTCGGAAACGAGGCTGATCGGGATTGGCTCGCTCATTCGATCCTCCTCACAAGGCCCATTCCGTGGGTGGTCTTGCGGCCGATCCCGGCGAAGAACGCAAACTCGGCAAGGGCATGTAGGGCTGGGATGGATTCTGCGGGAGCGCTACGCAAGATGCGGAACTCTACTGGACCGACGAATCCAGGGATGTGAGAGCGACCGTCGAAGAAGGTTCGGGTCTCAATCCGGGCGCGAGAAAGAGCGACTGAGCGTTCGATCATCTCTCCATTGAGGGGGAGTGGAATCGGTGCGAACGCGTTCCAGCGCGTGAGGAGCCCGCGGAAGACGAGTCGGGGGAGAGGCAGGGGAAGGTCGAGGTCTCCTTGACGGAATGCAGTCGGGGTACAGAAATGCAACCGGATGATGCGGGAGGTTGTGTCTTTTCCAAATTTGTCCCACGGGACAGTGCCTGCCCACGGGCCGTCCTGTCGAGACGGAATCGGGCGCAGCTTCATCCTGCCAACCGGTAAGGGAAACCCTCCTCGCTTGTTCCAACGCTCCCAGAACTGCGCAAACAGCTCGGGATCGATCACTCCAAGGCGCAGGGAGATGGTGTCGCTCCCCTCGATTTGGCCGATGGGAACGAGGGAGAACGGCCGTCTTCCCATTCGTGGTGAATGCAAAAGCTTTGCCAAAGAGGGATCTCCGGCTTGAATTAAGCCGAGGAACGCACCGTGCAACCGCTCCGGAGTGAGCTTCTCAAGCGGCCGGGAAGCACGAAATCGAAGGACAAGAGCGTATGGACCGGTCACAATGTCTCC
>JAGGSO010000036.1 GCA_021159055.1 Candidatus Bipolaricaulota bacterium
GCAGCTCACCTTATTAGACCAGTTGCCAAAGTTGCACTTACGAGTTGAATCCGCGTTATACCCAAAAGCTTTGCTTTCTCGCACGGGTGCGCTATGATTCGATGCCCGCGTGATGCGGAGTAAGTAAGAAAGAGGATGAGGAGAGGATGGACTTTCATACGCACGTCGAATCGCTTCTGAATCGTCCCACCGTTTTTCAAAACCCGACCCGCAGGTTCATGATCGCGGAATCAGTCCGCCGCCGCGAGGCGATCATCCTTACAACCGGGGCGCTTGCCACCTGGACGCCGCCGGAGTCGACCGGGCGCAGCCCGCTCGACACCCTGACCGTCCGCCGCAAGGAGAGCGAGAAGAAGATCGACTGGGACTCCCCGAACAACATCCCGATCGACGAGGAGACGTTCGACATGGTCTTCGCGGATGCGATCGCCACTCTTAAGGGAAAGGACCAGATCTACATCACCGATCGCGTCCTCGGCGCCGATCCGGCCTACGCCCTCCCGGTCCGGACGATCACCGCGAGCTCCCTCACCGCACTGTTCACCGACAACATGTTCCGCCCGGTCCCGGATGGGATCGAGGAGAGCATCTTCGCGGAGCGGCCGTTCACCCTGTTGGTCCTTCCCTACGACAAGCTCGATCCGAAGCGGTATGAAGGCCGATTGCGGATCGATCCGCGGATCGGGGGGACCTCGACGATGGTGATCGGGATGGATTACGACCGGAGGATCGGGATCGTCTACGGCTCGGCCTACGGCGGCTCGGTGAAAAAGCTGATGTTCACCGTGATGAACTACCTCCTCCCAGGCGAGGGGATCCTCCCCCTCCACTGCTCGGCGAACGAGGGGCCGGACGGGGATACTGCGCTTCTGCTCGGGCTATCCGGCACCGGGAAGACGACCCTGTCGGCCGATCCCCACCGCGCCCTCCTCGGCGACGACGAGCACGGCTGGAGCGACAATGGGATCGCCAACTTCGAGAACGGCTGCTACGCCAAGCTGATCGATCTCGATCCGGACAAGGAGCCGGAGATCTACCGTGCCGTCTTCCATCCGGACCACTACCTCGATCACGGGGCGATCGTGGAGAACGCGATGGTCTACCCAGACGGGAGCTTCGACCTGTCCGACGATCGGCTCACCCCGAACTCCCGCGCCTCCTACCCGCTCACCTACCTTTCGAACGTCAAGCCGACCGCCCGCGGCGGGCACCCTAAGACGATCCTGTTCCTCACTGCCGATGCCAACGGGGTTCTCCCCCCGATCGCGCGGCTCACCCGGAATCAGGCGATGCTCTGGTTCCTGATGGGCTACACGAGCAAGCTCGCCGGGACCGAGACCGGGATCGTCGAGCCGAAGACGACCTTCTCCCGGTTCTTCGGCGAGCCGTTCATGCCGCGGAACCCCGACGTCTACGCGCGGATGCTCGGAGAGAAGATGGACCGGCACGGGACAGAGGTCTACCTCGTCAACACCGGCTGGTCGGGCGGGCCGTACGGGATCGGGAAGCGGATGGACATTCGACTCACCCGGGCAATGGTCGACGCCGCCCTGACCGGGAAGCTAGCTGAGGTCGAGTACGAGGAGGACAGGCGGTTTCACGTCCTCGTCCCCAAAAGCTGTCCCGGCGTCCCGGCCGAGATCCTCGACCCGAAGAGGACCTGGGAGGACAAGGAAGCGTACGAAGCGCGGGCCGACCGGCTCGCCGCCGAGTTCGCCGCCCACTTCGAGAAGGCGTACGGGAACAAGGGGATCGATCCGGCCGTTGCCGCCGAGTGTCCGGGGAGATGAAGCGAGGGGGACACCGAACCGCAGCCCAGGCGCTCGCCGCCGTGCGATGCGGGGGAACGGTCACTTCGCCTGAGGCGGGGGCGGTATGTGCCCTGTCTCCATCAGGATTCTCGTCTCCTGTTGGGCGTGGTGGATCTTCTCCTCCGCTGCGCGGCGCAGGGCGTCCGCGGTGAGGATGCGGCGGGCGATCCCCTGTTCGATCGCCGTCAGCCCAACGGCGACCGCCTCGTTGACGAATACCTCGGTCTCCATCATCGTGGGGATGATGTAGTCTTCGCTTAACCCCTTCTCCTCCGCCGTTTTGGCGATGGCGCGGGCGGCGGCGATCGCCATCTCGTCGGTGATTGTCTTCGCGAACACGTCGAGCGTCCCGCGGAAGATCCCAGGAAACCCGATCGAGTTGTTGATCTGGTTGGGGAAGTCCGATCTCCCGGTCCCGACGATCCGCACCCCGGCGGCCTTCGCCTCCCACGGCCAGAGCTCCGGGGTTGGGTTCGCCATGAAGAATCCGACCGCGTCCCGGTTCATCCCCTGGAGCCACTCCGGCGCGATCGTCCCCGGACCCGGGCGGGTGAACGAGATGACCACGTCCGCGCCGGCAAGGGCCTCGGGGATCCCGCCGCGGATTCGCCCGGCGTTGGTCTTGCTCAGCATCTCCCCGCGATGGGGGAAGAGCCGTTCGAGGTCCATGTCCGGGGTGAGGAGGCGCGGCCTTCCCTCCACCACGTCGACCGCGCGGATGTGCCCTGCCGGGACTCCTGCCTTGATCAGCACCCGCATGGTCGCGCTCCCCGCCGCTCCGACCCCGAGCTGGGCGACCTCCACCTCGGACAGGCGCTTGCCCACCAGCTTGAGGGCGTTCATCACCCCGGCAAGGACGACCGCCGCCGTCCCTTGCTGATCGTCGTGCCAGACCGGGATGTCGAGCTCGGCGCGCAGCCGCTCGAGGACGTAGAAGCACTTCGGGCTTGAGATGTCTTCCAGGTTGATCCCTCCGAACCCAGGAGCGATCCACTTCACCGCCTGGACGATCTCGTCCGGATCATGTGTGTCGAGCACGATCGGAAATGCCCCCACCCCGCCGAGGTACTTGAACAACAGGGCCTTCCCCTCCATCACCGGCAGCCCGGCGCGCGGTCCGATGTCCCCCAGCCCGAGGACGCGCGAGCCGTCGGAGACCACCGCGACCGCGTTCGCCTTGTTGGTGTACTCGAACACCTTGTCCGGGTCCTCCGCGATCTCCCGGCACGGGGCAGCCACCCCGGGTGTGTACCAGATTCCAAGGTCAGCAAATCCCGTCACCCCGCACTTTATCCCTGCTTCGATCTTCCCGCGGTAAAACGCATGCCACGTCGGGGCAAGCTTCCCCGGGACCTCTGCCCGGCGCTTGCGCTCGCCTTCGGGGATCATTTCCTTCATCGCGCCTCCTTCTCGATTCGTTGCATGATTTTCTTCATCCGTGCTGCGTTTTCCTCCTCGACGCCTCGGTACAGGTTCCCGCCTGCGGGATCAATGGTCACGAGGAGGGGACCGAACCGAGTGACGTGAAGGATCCACACCGCCTCCGCCATCCCGAGCTCCTCCAGGAAGAAGACACCCTCCACCCGGTCGATCGACCGCGCCGCCAGTGCCCCGGCACCGCCGGTGAAATGGGCGTAGACTCCACCGATCCGGGCCAACGCAGCGGCGGTCCCAGGCCCCATTCCCCCCTTCCCGATGACGATCCGCGGGCGGAACGCGGCGAGGAATCGCGGTTCATCCGGCTCCATCCGCATGCTCGTCGTCGGCCCGGCGGAAAGGACGTGCCAACCGGCCGCATCGCGCCGCACGAGCGGGCCGCAGTGGTAGAGCCCCATTCGGCTCGGGACGAACGGGAGCGGTCCGCCATGTTCGTGACGCGCGAGGAGCAATCGGTGTGCGGCATCGCGGGCGGTGAACACGCGCCCGGTAAGGTAGAACCGGTCCCCGGCGCGGAGGGTCGCCACCGCGTCCAAATCGTCCGGGAGCGCGATCGTCCTCATCCTTCCACCTCGATTCTTCCGTCGGAACGGAGCAACACGACCGCACGGCGGTCGGCCCAGCATTGGATCACGATCCCGACCGGAAGCGAAGCGGGATGGCGCATCGCGTACTCGACGTGCACCGCGAGCACGGTCGCCCTCCCGCCGAGGCCCATCGGCCCGATCCCCGTCTCGTTCAAGAGCGTGGTCAGTTCCCGCTCCAACGCGGCGACCCGCGCCTCTGGGTGCGGTTCTCCAACGCGGCGGAGAAGGGCCCGCTTCCCGAGCCGGAGCGCGGCATCCGCTCCTCCCCCGATCCCCACTCCGACGATCGTCGGAGGGCAGGGGAGCCCCTTGACCGCAGCGATGTGCTCGACCACCGCCCGCTTCACCCCGGCGATCCCAGCGCTTGGACGGAGGAGCCGGAGGGCGCAGGCGTTCTCACTCCCCCCTCCCTTGGGCAGGATCGCGATCTTTACCGCGTCCCCGGGGACGACCTCCCAGTCGATGAGCGGAATTCCCTGCCCGAGGTTGTTCCCGGGATTGTCGCCGGTGAACGGATCGACCGTGTTCGGCCGGAGCGGGATGCGTTCAGTTGCCTCCGCCACCGCGCGGGTGATCGCCGGGGTGATGATCCCAAGGTGAGGGCTGTCCGCTCCGGCAGCCACGAAGAACGTCGGGGTGCCGGTGTCCTGACAGATGGGGAGACCAGCGTCCCGGGCAAGGGCTGTGTTTTTCAGGATCGTCTCCAGCTCCTGTCTTGCGATCGGGGAGTCCTCACTATCTCGTGCTCGGGATAACGCGGCGATGACGTCGTCCGGAAGACGGGTCACCGCCGTCGTGAGTGCCGTTACCAACGCCTCCTTCAATCGATCCATATCCAGTTCTTACTCGAATCGGCCGGGAAATAAAAGTCCGCGTTGCATTCGCCGTTGGTCGGAGGTACAGTAACCGCAGCGAAAGGGGGAAATATGAAGGGAGTTTTTATCATTGCCGACGGGCTCGGCGGTCGGCCGAGCGATCTTGCGGGAAAGACGTGTCTCGAGGCGGCGCGCACTCCGAACCTGGACGAGCTTGCGCGGCGGGGGGCGATCGGGCTGATCGATCCGATCCGGCCCGGAGTGCGGCCAGGGAGCGACACCGCTCACCTCTCCCTTCTTGGCTACGACCCGTATGAGGTGTACACCGGGAGAGGGGTATACGAGTGTCTGGGGATCGGGATCGACGTCGAGCCTGGTGACGTCTGCTTCCGTGCCAACTTCGCCACCGTGGAGGAGACCCCGGACGGGCTCAAGCTGCTCGACCGCCGCGCCGGACGGATCGAATCGGGGCAGGAGGCCCTGGCGCAGGCCCTGACGCAGATCGAGCTTTCTGATGGGGTGAAATTCGCGTTCAAGGCGAGCACGCAGCACCGGGGGGCGCTGCGCCTGCGCGGGGAGGGGCTCACCCGCCACGTGAGCGAGAACGATCCGCACAAGACCGGGGTGGTGATCCCGGACGCACAGCCGCTGTCCGACGAGCCGGGAGCGCGGCGGACCGCGGCGGCGGTGAACGAGTTCACCCGCAAGAGCTACGAGGTTTTGAAGGACCATCCGGTGAACCGGGAGAGGATCGCGGCGGGTAAGCCGCCGGCGAACATCGTCCTGTTGCGGGGGGCGGCCGACCTTCCCCACCTCGAGCCGATCGCGAAGGTCTATAAGGTGCGCGGTGCGGTGATCGCCGGGGCCGCTCTGTACCGCGGGGTCGCCCTTGCCTGCGGAATGACCCGGATCGATGCGCCGGGAGCGACCGGCGGGGTGGATACAGATCTCGTCTCCAAGGCGAAGACCGCGATCGAGGCGCTGAATGAGCTGGACTACGTCTTCATCCACGTTAAGGGGACGGATAACAAGGGACACGATCAGGATGCCGAGGGGAAGATGCGGTTCATCGAGCGGATCGACGCTGAGCTTATCGGCACATTGATGGAAAAGCTCGATTGGAGCGAGACCCACCTCGCGTTCACCGGTGACCACACCACCCCGATCGACTACGGTGATCACACCGCCGAGCCGGTTCCGATCCTGTACGTTGGGCCGAACGTGCGCACCGACGCCACAACCGAGTTCGGGGAGCGGGCTGCCGGCCGCGGTGGGCTCGGGCGCTGGTCCGGACGCGCCCTCCCGATTTTGTTCAACTACAACAATTGGGCTCCGAAGTTCGGATCTTGACGCTCAACCAATGAAGACGGAATAGGTACACAGGAGAGGGACTCACGCAGGGGAGCGCTGCAAAGCTCATCGCCGCGGACTCCTAAGGAGGGCGGACTTGCCGTGGCACTCGGGGTGGCGAACCTGAACACGATGGCCGGGCAAAACGCCCGGCTTTGCACTGCGATAGCACAAACCGATCCAGTGCAATGACAGTCCCATCCAGCATTGAGCCGCCGGCTCAGTTGATGCGCTCCCCTGTCTCCTCGTCGAACAGATGGATCCGCGCGTGATTGAACTTGAGCTCCACCGACTGCCCGGGCGCAACTGGCATGGTCGCGTCCACCACGGACTTGAAGATCAACCCTTCCCCGAGCTTGAACGAGACGATCTGCTGCGGGCCTTGTGGTTCCACCACGAACACCTCGGCCGAGAAATCCCCCTTCCCCTCCGGGAGGATCATCAGATCCTCCGGTCGCACTCCTAGTGTCACCTCGCGACCGGTATGTGCTCGCAATCGGTCCGCCAGCTCGGCAGGGAGGAAGAACTCAAAGTGGGGAGACACAAGGGACAACCGTCCATCCTCCTCCTGCACCTGAACGGTGAGCATGTTCATCGGCGGGGTGCCGATAAACCCAGCGACGAACCGATTGGTCGGGTGGAAATAGATCTCCTGTGGAGTACCTAATTGAGATCCCTGCCCCTTCTCCATCACCATTATCCGGTCCGCCATTCCCATCGCCTCGGACTGGTCGTGGGTGACGTAGATAGAGGTAGACCCCGCCTGCTCGTGGATGTGCTTCAGTTCAGTGCGCATCTGGATCCTGAGCTTGGCGTCTAGGTTGGAGAGGGGCTCGTCGTACAGGAATACCTGCGGCTTGACCGCCAGGGCGCGGGCGAGAGCGACGCGCTGTCTTTGTCCTCCGGAGAGTTGTGTCGGATAGCGGTTGAGGAGCTCTTCGATCGCTACCATCCGCGCCACTTCGTGCACCACCGCGTCGATCTCCCGCTTCCCCAACTTGGATGCCTTGTGCCGGCGGTAGCGGAGGCCGAACGCAATGTTGTCGTACACCTTCATGTGCGGCCAGACGGCGTAGCTCTGGAAGACCATGGAGATGTCCCGGTCGCGCGGCGGGAGGAGGTTCACCAATCGGTCCCCGATGTAGATCGCCCCCGCGGTCGGCTCCTCCAGCCCGGCGATCATCCGCAGGGTCGTCGTCTTTCCGCACCCGGAGGGTCCGAGCATGACGATGAACTCCCGGTCCCTAATCTCAAGGTCGAAGTCGCGGACCGCCCAGACCCGCTTCCCGAAGCGCTTACTCACTCCCTGCAGCTTAACCTCCGCCATCGTCAGACTCTCCTTCCATCATATTCTCACCCCGCCCCACATCTGGATGATATACCGCTTGATGAAGAACGCGAATATCAGCGCCGGGAACGCCATGAACGCCCCGCCGGCGCTCTGAAGGTGGATCGAGCCGGCCGCATCGGCAACCGTGTGGTAGGTGACCGCTGCCAGGGTGGGATTGGACTGGGTCATGATGGTGGCGATCACCGTCTCGTTCCACGCCCCGATGAACGTGTAGATCGCCGCCGCGGCCAGGCCCGGGGCAGCGAGCGGGAGGGTGATGTGCAAGAACGCGCCAACCCGGCTCATCCCGAGGACCATCGCCTGTTCCTCCATCTCCACCGAGATCCCCATGAATATGCTCGCTGTGATCCAGATGGTGAGTCCGATGTTCCCCACCCCGTAGTTCAAGGCAAGGGCGATCGGGAAGGGGGTGTCGTACATCCCGAACCGCATGAACATCACCGCCATCGGGATCGTCAGGGCAACTGCGGGATACATCCGCACGAACAACACGCTCAGCTTGAGGGCGTTCCGCCCCCGGAACCGGAACCGGGCGAACGCGTACCCGGCCATCCCCCCGATGGAGAGAGCGATCGCGATCGTCACCAGCGCTACCTCCACCGAGCGTACGATCGATGGGAGGATCTTCGGGTTGATCAGCAAGAAGAAACGGTAGTTCTCCAGCGTAACATGGTGTGGGTATAAGCTAAGCGGCCAGGTGTACGCCTCCGCTTTCGGCATGAACGAGAGCATGAACAGGAAGTAAACCGGGACGAGGATGAAGCAAGCGAGCCCGGCCACCGCCAGGTAGAGGATCGTCTTCCCCGCCAGCTTGCGCCAGTTGACCCCGATAGCGACCACGTTATCAGCCGACATTCTCCTCCCTCCCTTCCCGGAACGACCCGGAGAGCCATAGGTAAATAACAGTTAACGTAACAATAATCGCTGCTATGACTAAAGCGTACGCTGCCCCCAGCTCCCGCTGATGCAATTGGGTGAAGTAATACACCGTTTCCTCAACCAGGGTGGGTAGGTTTCGGTACCCGAAGATAACGGTGACGATGACGAATATCTGCACCGCTCCGATCGCCCGCAATATGAGCGCGGTCTGAATGCTCGGTTTAAGGAGCGGCAGGGTTATCTTGTGCAGTGTCTGAAACCGATTTGCTCCGAACAGGCGCGCTGCCTCACCATACTCCTTGGAGATCCCTTGCAGCCCAGCGAGGAGGATGATCATCACGCTCGGGAGCCCGCGCCACGCCTCAGCGAGGACGAGGAGCCCGATCCACCGCGCCGTCTTCCCGAACGCGAGCCACATCATCGGATGTTGGGCGGACATGACGCCCATGTGGACGAGGATCGAGTTGATCCAACCGTGGTAGGTGTATCCGGTCGCCCACATCGCCCCGTAGCTGATCTCGGGTAGGACCATCGGGATCAATGCGATGAATAGGAATAGTGATGAGCCACGAAAGTTAGTATTTATTAAGAGCGCGACCGCCAGGGCGAGGAGGAACTCCGCCGTGACCGATACTGCAAGGAAGATAAACGTCACCCAGATCGCCTGATAGAAATAAGGGTCAGAGAAGACGTCGCGGAAGTACTGCAGGGTGAAGCCATTCGGGCCAGTAAACGCAAGCTTTATCCCGCTGAACGCCGGCACCGCCCAGAACACGATGTAATAGATCAGGGTGGGCAAAATAAGAAAATACGGATAATACCGCGCTAGATTCCTTTTCACCTTTTTTCCAACCTTAAAAAGCGGGGAGGGCGGACACCGCCCTCCCCATAATTTAACTCGACTACTTGTACTGCGCGTCGATAACCGACTGCTGCATGTTGAGGAAGTTCACGTCCACACCCTTGTTCCGGGCGCAGATGTAGTAGAACGAGTCCTCGTATGCTTGCTTCACGACGCCCCAGTCTCCGCCGGGAGCGGTCGGTCCCGGGATGAACGCGACGATACCGCTCATCCCAGCGTTACCGGTGGCGATGATGTCGCGCGACGGGCCCGGAGGCATGCGGTCGACCGCTTCCTTGACCGCGGGGATGAACGAGAGGTTCTCCGCGATCTTCGCCTGGATCTCCGGGCGAGTCATAAACTCGACGAACTTCCGGGCAAGGGCCGGATGCGGCGCGTCTTTTACTACGGCGATGCTGTTGTTGCCGGCGACGCTCCCCCGGTCTACCGGACCGTACGGAACCGGAGCGAGGGTGAACTTGGACGGGTCCGCCAGGTAGACCTGTCCGGCGCGGGCGATATGGGTGATAGCAAGCCAAACCTCCTCACGAAGCATCGGATCGATCACCGACTTGTAAGTCGTCCACGCGTCGTTGATGTACGGGTACATCGAGTGCCACATCTCCCATGCCTTCTGGGCTTCAGGAGAGTTAACGTCCGGGAACCCGCCGCCGTAAGCGAGGACGGACGAGCCAACGATGTAGGTGAGGAGCCCCATCCGCACGCCGGGAACAGCGAACATCTTGTTACCGGTCTTGTCGTAGATATTCTTCGCCCAAGCGACGAGCTGATCATAGGTGATGGAGTTAAGGCTCACCCCCTCCGGGAGGTAGTCGAGCGCCTTCCGGTTGATGATGAGCGCGTAATCGTCACCGGCGAACGGGATGAAATACTGCTTGCCATCGAAGTTCCCCTGCTTCAGGAAGCCGGCGCTCAGGGTCCGATTCGGGGCAACCGTGTCCATGTCGTTCGTCAGGTCAGCGACCACATCGGCCTTCACCAGGTTGGCGAAGTTCGAGACGTAGGTGAGGATCACGTCCAGCGTGGTGTTACCGGCCTGCTTCTGGGCGGTCAGTTTGTCCAGTTGCTCCGAATCTGACAGGATCTCGAAGTCAACCTTTACTCCCGGATTCTCCTTCTCGAACAGCGGGATGATCTGCTCGCGGATGAACTTCTGCTCATCCGGCGGGCTGAACACGCGCGAAGCCACGTTTAGAGTCTGTCCATAGGCGAGCGTCGTCGCCGTGATCAAAAGTGAGAACGCAAGGCCAATGATCAATAGCTTTTTCATCTTTTTCCTCCTTTTTACTTCGTGCCCCTGTATTGCCTCCTCAAAGCGAAGTTTCCTCTATGCGACCACCCCCTTTGATGAGAACTTTGAACGGCTGATACGTTGGACTCCCTTGATGAACGAAATGTTGCAGTACACGATAAACGGAATAAAGACGGGAAAGCGGGTGCTTCGTTTACTTTTGCGGAACGAAGTTCTGTGCCGTTTCCCATAGACCCTCCGCACATGCAGATTTGTCACTACAAATATAGCATCGATGCGCGGGAGAGTCAAGCTTGTCCGGGATGCCTGGTTGAACTAGAATAATCGAGCGATGCAAACCGTTGATCAACTACCGATCGAGGCCCACTCTAGCAGCTACTCACTCCTCGGTCATGGCGGCCAGCTCAAGTGCAACAAGGAGGATGCATGAAGATCGGCCTTTTCTCCGATGCCTACCTCCCGGAGATAAGCGGGGTGACGAGCGTCGTCTCCTGGCTCAAGCGGGAGCTGGAACGGAACGGACATGAAGTCCATATCTACGTCCCCGCATACGCCGGGCCCCAGGAGAGGGAATCCCGAGTGTATCGTTTCCGCTCACGTCGGTTTATCTTCCATAAAGCGAGCCGTGTCGCCCTTCCATACAACCGCAGGGCGACACGCACTTTCAAGCGCCTCGACATCATCCACAGTCATACCCCGTTCTCTCTCGGGCTCGTCGCCCTGGGAGCGTCGGCCCGCTACCGTATTCCCCACATCCACACCTACCACACCCATCTCGTCGCCTACCGCCACTACCTTCCGTTCCCCCTGCGCCCGCCGAAGCGGACGACCGCGGAACTGGCAGCGTGGTTCTGCAACCGATGCACCGCGGTAACCGTCCCGTCGAATCCGATGCGGGAGGAACTTCTCGGTTACGGGGTGAAACGACCGATTCACGTGCTTCCGTTCGGGGTCGACCAGGAGTTGTTCCACCGTCCGCCGGTTTGGGATCCGCGGGAGTCCCTCGGGATCGATCCCTCTGTTCGTCTCTACCTCTACGCCGGCAGGCTCGCCGCGGAGAAGAACCTCGACTTTCTCCTGCGCGCTTACAAGCGCATCCACGCGGTTGATCGGGATTCCGTGCTCGTCCTCGCCGGGGATGGGCCGCGCCGTCTCGCGTTGGAGCGACTGGTGCACGAGGAGGGATTGGAGAAGGCAGTAGTCTTTACCGGATTCCTCGATCATCCCCGCCTCGTCGACCTGTACAAGGCGGCCGATCTGTTCATCTTCGCCTCCAAAACCGAGACCGAGGGACTCGTCCTGGTGGAGGCAATGGCCGGGGGAACGCCGCCGGTGGCGATCGGGGAGATGGGGGTGTTAGACGTGGTGGAGGATGGAGTGAGCGGCCTCCTCGTCCCAGAGGACGAAGAGAAGTTCGCCCAAACCGTCCTCTCTCTGATGGATGACCCCGCCCGCTACCGCAAGCTCCAAGAAGGGGCCCTCAAGCGGGCAAAGGAACTGTCGGTGCAGAATGCGACGCAGAAGCTGATCGAGATCTACACGCAATACGCGAAAAAATAGGCCGGGGGAGGACTCCCCCGGCCGTTGTGCTCTCTCTAGAACTGCAGATCCTTCTCGAACACGGCGAAGTAGCGCTGTGGATCCTCGCCGTCCGGGCGGTAGATGATCGTTGTCATGTAGAAGTAGTAAGTGCCGGATTGGAGCCAGTCAGGCGCCTCCCACGTCTCCTCATGGCGGTAGGAGTTATCCGGGAGCATGGTATGCGGATGCCATACCATCTGCCCGACGATGTATCCGTCCTGATCGGTAATCTGCATGAACCCATACATCTGCTCCGTATCGGCGTGCACGTTCCCGTCGTTGGTTATCAGTCCATCGCAGTGGATCAGCCGCGGATTTCCCACGTCTTGCCACACCCGGAAGTCCTTGAACGTGAAGTGGGGCGCGGCGTCACCACCGGGGTTGAGGAGGAACAGGGACGCCACCTGAGCGGTGACCACCACCTGCGCCTCGCTCGCGGACGGCGGCTCCACCTTGAACACAGCCGCTGCATATCTACCACCGTATGGATCGAGGTCCTCCGGCATCGTCACCGTGTAGTTGAAAACCACGCTCTCCCCCGGTCCAATCTGTTGCTTATTTGGGGTGATCGTGAGGACTTCTCGCCCGGAGTACTTGTAGTTATCGATCGATGGGTCGAGAAGGACCGGCACCCCTTCCGGGGAAGTAAACCCGCGCACCACCGCCTCGACTACGACCGACTCGTCACTGGTATTCTCTACCGTGATCTCCCCAGTGTACGACGCTCCGGGCGGGAGGAGGATCTCGGTGACTGCCGGGGAGATGGAGACCCCCGTAGCAAGGGCCAGCGCCGAGACCAAGGCTACGATTAAAAGCGCAATTGGAAGTGCTCGTTTAACCATAGCTCACCTCCTTTACAGCGCTGCGATAGCGGTGAACGCGATCTTTAACTTCCCTTCACCGGCCGGGACGGAGAAATCGACGGCGAGCTTGTACTCCACCTTGATCTCTTCGCCCATGGTCAAGCCATCCTCGTTCTTGACGATCGTCATCTGGCCGGGCCTGGGAACGGTCCAATCGTCGATCCCCTGTCCGCTCCCCGGAGCCTTGGACCGGATGAAGAACTTCCCGTTCTTGATAAGATCGTAATCGCCGATCATGAAGTTCCCGATCTCAGCGACGATTGAATAACGCGGAGCGTTCGTCTTTACGGAAAGAACGGTCTCCGCTGTATCCTCCGGGTTGTTGAGCGGATCGACGTTAAAGCTGATCTCATCTCCGCTCTCGATCGAAAGGAGGATCTGCCCGGCAACGCGTGCTCTAACCTCCACCCCTGGGCCCTTCTGCCTTTTGGCGGCAAACGCGGAGCCAGCGAGCGCAAGGACCAACAACACTACAAGGCCAGTTACCAACCAACCTTTCTTCATCTACCTCACCTCCTTAGTGATTTACGTAGTGATTATTCCGCATAGACTGTCGGTTTAGACATCACCCTTGGCGCAATGAGGTGGAAGGGAGCGTTATCAGTTATCATCAGGCGATCACCGAAAGGAGGACGGATGGACGAACTGAAGGAAGCGGTACGGGATAACGTCGATCGAATCGCGGATAGGCTGATCGAGGTGGCGCGTGACATCCATGAACACCCGGAGCTCAAGTTCGCGGAGCATCACGCCGCCGACCTCCTCGCCACGGAGCTCAAGAAAGCCGGATTTGCCGTGGAACTCGGAGTGGCGGGCCTGGAGACGGCGATTCGGGCCGAGCATCCTGCCGTGAGCGACGGGCCAACCGTGGCGATCCTGGGGGAGTACGATGCTCTCCCTGAACTCGGGCACGCCTGCGGCCACAACCTGATCGCCGCCGCCGGTCTTGGCGCGGCTCTCGCCGTCGGCGCGGTGAAGGACCGGCTCCCGGGGCGGCTCCTCTTTTTCGGAACCCCGGGCGAGGAAGGAGGAGGCGGGAAGGTGATCATGGTCGAGGCCGGACTGTTCGACGGAGTCGACGCGGCGATGATGTTTCATCCGTCCTCACACACGGTGGTCGACCGGGGGAGCCTGGCGTTCATCGAGGTGGTGATCGAGTTCCACGGGAAGGCAGCACATGCCTCGGGATCGCCGGAGAAGGGGATAAACGCCCTCGATGCGGTGATCCAGACGTTCAACTCATTAAACGCCCTGCGCCAGCACATCAAGGACGGGGCGCGGATCCACGGGATCATCACCGACGGCGGGGCCAAGCCGAACATCGTCCCCGAGCACGCCGCCGCCAATTTTTACGTTCGCGCCCCGGAGAACGAGTACCGCGACGAGCTGCTGGAGAAGCTGCGCGCCTGTGCAGAGGGGGCGGCCCTCGCCACCGGAGCGCGGCTTGAGTTCAAGGTCGTCGGCCATTCGTACAAGGCGATGAAACCGAACCGCGCCCTCGGGGAGGCGTTCGCCAGGAATCTGGAGGCCCTCGGCGAGCCCCTCTCTCCACCCAAGCCGGATGAGGGGATGGGATCGACAGATATGGGAGACGTCTCCCAGGTCGTCCCGGCGATCCACGCCTACATCAAGATATGCGACGAGAGTGTCGCGGGTCACTCGCGCGAGTTCGCGGCGGCCTCCATCTCCGCCCGCGGGCTGGAGGCGATGCTGATCGCGGCCAAGGCGCTCGGGATGACCGCGGTCGACGTCCTCACTGATCCCGAGCTCGTAAGGCGGATGAAGGAGGAGTTCGCGGAAGAGGATTAACCCTTACTCCGCAGATAGCGGTCGATCGCCGCAGCGGCGCGCTTGCCAGCTCCCATCGCCTGGATCACCGTGGCGGCACCGGTGACGATGTCGCCCCCGGCGAACACCCCTTCCTTGCTCGTCTGTCCGGTCTCCGGATCGGCGACGATGTTCCCTTTGCGGGTGAGCTCGAGCCCGGGGGTGGTGCGGGGG
>JAGGSO010000037.1 GCA_021159055.1 Candidatus Bipolaricaulota bacterium
GTTTCCGTACCATCTTTAGCCATGGCGCTTGTACAGATAGAAAGATTGGGAAAGTCGTTCGGCGGGGATGAGCTGTTCTCCGAGTTCACCGCCGAGGTGAACCCAGAGGAGCGGATCGCCCTGGTCGGGGACAACGGGGTCGGGAAATCGACCCTGCTGTCGATCATCGCCGGGAGGGAGTCCCCGAGCGCGGGTAAGGTCCACCTTGCCCGCGGGGCCCGGATCGGATACCTCCCCCAGGTCGCCCGCCTCGCCGGGGACGAGACCCTGTACGATGCGATGAAGCGGCCGTTTTCCGACCTTCTTGCGATGGAACAGGAGATGCGGGCCCTCGAGATCCGCATGGCGGAAAGCGACGATCCGGAAATCCTCCACCGCTACGATGCCCTGCACGAGGAGTTCACCCGCCGCGGCGGCTATGAGATCGACGCCCGGATCCGCGCCGTCCTCGCCGGGGTCGGATTCACCGAAGAGGAGTTCGCGCGTCCGGTGGCGGAGCTCTCCGGCGGGGAGGAGGCACGTGCCGCCCTCGCCCGCGTCCTCGTCGAGGATCCGGACCTGCTCCTCCTCGACGAGCCGACCAACCACCTCGACTTCGCCGCCCTTGCCTGGCTCGAGGAACGCCTGTTGAACTTCCCCGGGGCGGTGATCCTCGTCTCCCATGACCGCCACCTCCTCGACCGTACCACGAATCGCACCTGGGAGATCGCGAACGGTCGGATAACCACGTACCGCGTCGGCTACACCCGGTCCCGCCCCCTGCGCGCCGCGGCGGAGGAGAAGCAGCTCGAGCTGTACATCCGTCAGCAGGAGACGATCGCCCGCTACAAGGACTTCATCGCCCGCCACCACGCCGGGCAGAAACACCGCCAGGCGAAGGATCGGGAGAAGAAGCTGGAACACCTGAAAAAGGAGTTGGTCGAACGCCCGCAGGCGGCGAAGGGGATCAAGCTCCGCATCCCGCTCGGGACGCCGAGCGGCAAGATGGTGCTGCGGATCAAAGACCTCGCGGTCGGCTACGATCGCCCGCTCCTCTCCGTCGCGGAGGAGACGGTCTACCGGGGCGAGCGGGTGGGGATCATCGGAGAGAACGGCTGCGGGAAGACGACCCTGCTCCGCACGATCATCGGTGCCCATCCCCCACTTGCGGGGACGATCACCTTGGGCCATGGGGTGCGGATCGCCTACTTCTCCCAGACGCAGGAGGGGCTGTACGGGGATAGGACGGTCCTCGACGCGCTGCTGTCCCGGTTCGACCTCACGATCGGCGAGGCGCGCGGGATCCTCGGGCAGTTCAGGTTCGTCGGAGACGACGTGAAGAAACGGCTCTCCGCCCTATCCGGCGGGGAGCGCAGCCGCCTCGCGCTCGCGATCCTCTCCCTCACCGAGGGGAATCTCCTCCTGATGGACGAGCCGACGAACCACCTCGACCTGCGGAGCCAGGAGATCCTGCAACAGGCACTCATCGACTACCGCGGGACGATCCTCCTCGTCTCCCACGACCGCGCCCTGCTCGAAGCGGTGACCACGAAGATCTGGGAGATCGAGGGGAAAGAGCTGCGGGTCCACCCGGTCCCGTTTTCCGAGTATTGGCGGAGAAAACAATCCCGGCAAAAGGAGGCGGCCTCCTCTCCCGCCGCACCATCCCCGTCCCGTCCCTCCCGGAAGCGGCAGGACCGCTACGCCGCGAGGAGGCGGGCGGAGCAGCTCGCCGCCCTGGAAGCGGAGATCGAGGAGCTGGAGACACAGTTGGAGGAGCTGGAGCGGGAGATAGAAGAGGCGGGTCTCGCCGGGGACGGGAAGAGGGTGGCCGAGCTCGGGCTCGAGCACCGTCGCCTCTCCCAGGAGATCGAGGAGCGGATGGCCCGCTGGGCGTCCCTCACCGAATCGGAGGAACGGGCTTCACTCTGAACGGAAAATTGGGGAGAATCGAATCATGAGAGCGTTCCTCGCTTTTATCGGTTGTCTCCTCCTCGTGGCCGTCGGCCTGCTGGGCGAGACGGTGGTGCACGTCCAGACCGGCTCGTCGATCCAGGCGGCGATCGACCGCGCCGCTCCGGGAGCGGTGATCGAGCTCGGCCCCGGAATCTGGCAAGAGAACCTGCGGATCACGCGGCCGATCGCGATCACGGGAGCAGGGGCGAACAAGACGGAGATAACGGCCCGGGCATCAGGATATCCGGTGGTCTGGATCTACAGTCCGCAGACCGGCTCCGTCTCCATCTCCGGGATCACCATCTCCGGAGCGCACGGCGATAGCTGTGCGGAGAAGGAGTACAAGGTGTGCGCCGACGGGATCCTCGTTCAGGGGAAAATCAGGCTCGAGCTCTCCAACTGCACCGTAAACCGCAATGCGCTCCACGGGCTGTACGCGAACGGAACTGCGAACCTGACGATCGAAGAGACGACTTTTTCGGGCAACTATTCCGGAATCTGGCTATCGGGATCCGCCAGCGCGCGGATCGACAACGCCGCGATCACGAACAACAAGTTCGGCCTCGTGCTCGCGGAGAGGTCGTCCGCACGGGTGATCGGATGCACGATCGCCGCCAACGGGGCGGACGGGGTGCTCGTGGCCGACGCGACCGAAATCTCCTTATCCAGCAATCGAATCACGGGCAACGGCCGCGCCGGGGTGTGCGTGGACGAGTGGCCGTGCTATCACACAAAGCGCACGTTTACCGGGCGAATCAGCGGCGAGCGGAACAGCATCCCCACCCCGCGGGACAAGGACGGAAACAAGAAGGCGGCGATATGCCCGGCCACACTCCGGTTCCTGTTCTCCGACTCGGGTGGGGTCTACCCGGCGCCGGACCCGCAATCCCTGTTCGCGACTCTGCCGGTGGCCCCACCGATGGAGGGATCGCCCGACGCGCCGGTGACGATCATCGAGTTCTCCGACTTCACCTGCCCCTACTGCGCCCGGTTCGCGCGGGATATCCTCCCCAAATTGCGCGCCGATTACATCGAAACCGGGAAGGCGCGGCTCTTCTTCCTCCCGTTCCCGGTGCACGGAAAGACCGCGAGCAAGGAGGCGGAGGCGGGGTTCTGCGCGCAGGCGCAGGGGAAGTTCTGGGAGTTCCACGACCGGATGTTCGCCGATCTCTTCGTCCACGGCTTCCCGAGCAAGTTCGACCCCGAGCGGGTGCGGTCGGTGGCAATTGCCGCGGGGTGTGATCCTGATCTGCTCTTGAGCTGCCTCAACGCCGGAACCTACGCCCCGGCGGTCCAGGGAGCGATCTCCATCGCCCACAAGCTCGGGGTGGAGGGGACTCCAAGCTTCTTCATCGACGGGCTGGAGGTGTTCGGTGCGGCCCCGTACGAGGTCTTTTCCCGGATGATCGACTCCGAGCTGGTGCTAAAGCGGGCGGCTTCCCAGTGAAAAAGCGCCCCCGGCAACATTGCCGGGGGCGATCGCCAACTCATTTGCTACCTGCGGGTCACCTCGGCGTGATCGATGACAAGATCGCCGTTATAGTCGTCGATCGTCAGCACCACGTGCGGCTGGACGACGCGATAATTGGAGAGCGAATATTCGACCACGTAGCGGTAGTCGTCCTCTTCTCCGTCGCCGTCGAAGTCGCCCTTCTCCACGTCGCGTGGGGCGACGATCTGCACGCGGGCATCGACCAGCACATCGGAGTTGATATCGATCGCCACCGAGTTGGCCGGCTTGCAGCAGGATGCCGGCTCGAGCCACAACCGGTCGTCGATCTGCTGATCGAAGTCGAGGTCGATCTGGCAGTACGGGGTGGGATGGTCGTTCGGATCGTTGGGATGGGTTCCCGCGATCCTCTCATCATCGTCTGAGAAGCCATCGCCATCGGAGTCGACCGGAGCGCCCTTCACCGGCTGTAAGATCGGGATCAGCTCAGAATTGCACGGGTCGGGGTCGAGCCCGTCGATGAACCCATCGGAATCGGAGTCGCGGTTCGTCGGATCAAGCACATCAACGTGGCGGACGGTGAAGTCCGGCCCGTCCTCGTCGATCAGGCCGTCGCCATCGTTATCCAGCCCATCCGGCGGATCCTCATCGATCAGCGCGTCGCCGTCGTTGTCCAGCTCCGCGTAGGTGATCTCGGTACACTGATAGTTCACCTCCGGCCCGTCGAGGATGTAGTCGTTATCGGTGTCGTGGTCGAGCGGGTTGGTCGGGTTGAACGGATAGGCCGAATTGGGGTTCGGCTGGTAGCGCTCCGCGTAGTCGGAGAGCCCGTCGTGGTCGGTATCTGGATCGCAGGGATTGGTCTCGGTCGGATACGGGATCGGCGGGCCGGGGAGCGGATCGGCATGATCGAACTCGCTCGGGAGGAAGTCGAAGTTCCCGTCGTGGTTGCGGTCCTCATAGCCATCGGAGAGGCCGTCGCCGTCGGTGTCCGGGTTGAGCGGGTCCATGCATCCGACCGATGGGTAGACCACCTTGATCGGCCGGCCGAACAGGTCTGTGGCTGGAATCATATCCTGGCGGGAGGTGGAGAACCCCAGTTTCTCGATCCCGTCCCCCTCGGCGTCGCCGTCGGTGTCGTACTGGTTGGGGTCGGTCTCGCCGGTATCCCAGGCG
>JAGGSO010000038.1 GCA_021159055.1 Candidatus Bipolaricaulota bacterium
CTCCAAGGCGTTCGGAGTGATCGGCGGGCACGTTTCCGGGAGCGAGGACCTGCGCAAGTTCGCGCTGAACAAGTCCCGCAGCTGGCTGCTGAGCGGGGCTGTTCCCCCGGGAGTGGCGGCGGCGTGCATCGCGGCGATCGACGTCCTCGAGACCGAGCCGCAGTGGCTGGAATCCCTGTGGGACAACCGCAATTACTTCCTCGATAAGGTGAAGGACCTTGGGTTCGACACCGGAAACACCGAGACCCCGATCATCCCGATCATGTGCGGGAAGAGCGAAACAGCCAAGGCCCTTGCCGATTTCGTGTGGGAGAAGGGAATCTACGTCCTGCCGATCGTCTACCCGATGGTGGCGCGGGACAAGGCCCGCATCCGGGTGCAGATCTCGGCCCGCCACACCAAGGACCAGCTCGACCAGGCGATCGCGGCGTTCAAGGAAGGCGGGGAAAAGCTCGGCCTGATCTAGGGGGCGCAGGTGAAAAAGAGGATTTCCACTGACCGTGCGCCCGCGGCGGTCGGGCCGTACTCGCAGGGGATCGCGGCAGGCGGGTTCATCTTCGTCTCCGGCCAGCTCCCGGCGACCGCGGACGGGGAGCTCATCACCGCTGACCCCAAAGCCGCGGCGCGCCAGGCGCTCGCCAACGTGCGCGCGGTGCTGGAGGCGGCCGGGGCAAGGATGGACGATGTGGTCAAAGTCACGGTCTACCTCGCTGACATCGCCGACTTCGGGGCGATGAACGAGGTGTACAAAGAGTTCTTCTCCGAGCCGTACCCGGCGCGAGCCGCGGTCGCGGTGAAGGCGCTTCCCAAGGGCGCGCCGCTCGAGATCGAGGCGATCGCTGTCAGGAAGTGAATAAGCGTTCCAGATGACAGACAAATTGAATCCAGTTAGACCGAAGCTCGTTCCCCCACTCGATGAGGGGTTCTCCCCGGCAGTGCTGGCCGGGCGCGCGTTCCAAACAGGAGTGGAAGATTCGGGGCGGGGTACATCCTTGGTGTTTGCACTGGAACGACCGGATGGGTCCATCTCACGCTACGAGACAAATGCCTTTCCTGCCGATCATCCGCGGGCAGGAGCGAACCTGACATATGCCGAGCGGATCTTTAAATTCCTGCTTTGGCAGCGTGGCGGATGGAGAGCCTATGTGGGAGGTCCAAGAAGCATCGGCGACTATATCAAGAGGTGTTACGCGCCGGGCGGGGTGCGGAAGTTCGACTACCGCTTTGTCGAGAGGGTCTATGAGAAACCACTTGAGGTAGTTCCTTGCGGCGTTTCCGAAGTTCCACAAGAAAAGGAGGCAGGAACTCCGCTCGGACGCCACCTCGATGGATATCGCATCGGTTTCGACCTTGGGGCCTCTGATCTCAAGGTGGCCGCTGTCGCCAATGGGAAACCTATATTCAGCGAAGAGATAGTGTGGGAACCATCCGAACAAAAGAATCCAGAATACCATTACAAGCACATTATCGCCGCGCTTCGAAAAGCGGCGGCGAAGCTCCCGCGGGTGGACGCGATCGGCGGGAGCGCCGCTGGAGTCTACGTCAATAATAGGGTGAGAGTGGCATCCTTGTTCCGCAGTATTCCCGCTGAACGATACGACGAAGTTCGAGATCTGTTTCTCCGCATCCGTGAGGAAATGGGAGTACCTCTGGTAATCGTCAACGACGGTGAGGTGGCCGCGCTCGCCGGATCGATGTCCCTCAACGAAAACGGTGTCCTCGGCATCGCTCTGGGATCAAGCGAAGCTGTCGGCTATGTAAACACAGAAGGGAACATCACCGGTTGGCTAAACGAATTGGCGTTCGCCCCGATCGATTACTCTCCCGACGCCCCCATCGACGAATGGTCAGGCGACCGGGGATGCGGGGTCTCTTACCTCTCACAACAGGGTGTGTTCCGGCTCGCACAAAAAGCCGGAATAGAACTCCCTCAGGATGTCACAAATGCAGAGAGACTCAAGTTCGTGCAAGGCAAGCTTGCGGCGGGAGACGAAAGAGCGGTTAAGATCTGGCAGAGCATCGGGATTTACGCAGGCTATGCGATCGCGCACTACGCAGATTTCTATACCCTCAGGCACGTCCTCCTCCTCGGAAGGGTTACCTCCGGGGAAGGGGGAAGACTGATCTTGGAATGGGCGAGCAAGGTGCTTCGATCCGAGTTCCCGGATCTGGCGTCGCGCATTGACCTTCACCTCCCGGACGAGAAGAGCCGCCGCGTAGGCCAGGCGGTCGCGGCAGCCAGCCTTCCTGCCGTAGATTAGGACTAAAGGTCCCCGTCCTTTCGGAGAGAGCGGGCGAATTCTATGTCATTCCAAAACTCTCTCCCGGCAAATTATGACGCAGGTTTGCGCTAAGATTATTTTTTATGTTGTATTATCACTTAAGCCCATCTTCTACAGTTGTAAATTTGAAGTTGCCTTTTAAAGAGCATTACAGGAC
>JAGGSO010000039.1 GCA_021159055.1 Candidatus Bipolaricaulota bacterium
CCAGCCGTGGGTGGCGAACCAGCTTCGCCAAGGGGAGGAGGTCGCCCTGTACGGAAAGGTGGAGCGAAGCTACGGGGAGCTCCAGATGCGCAGCCCGGTGTGGGAGCCAGCGGGAGAGCAAATGGAGACCGGCCGCCTTGTTCCGATCTACCCAGCGACCGAGGGAGCGAGCGATCGGTTGATCAGGGGGATAATCGCCCGCAACCTCGAGCTGTATGTCGACGCTCTCCCCGACATCATTCCGGAGGAGATCAGGAACCACGAGCATCTCATGCGGAAGCCGGATGCGGTGCGGATGATCCACTTCCCCCCTGACGAAGAGACATTCGCCCGCGCACGGCGCAGCTTGGCGTACGAAGAGCTGTTCCTCCTTCAGCTCGGTCTCCTCGCGCAGGCCCCCCCGGACGCCGGGATCCCCCATGCCGATGGCGGGAGAATCGCCGCGTCGTTCCTCGCCCACCTCCCGTTCCGCCTTACCCGACCACAGGCGGCGGCGCTGCGGGAGATCGTCTTCGACCTGCGTTCCCCGCGCCGGATGATGCGCCTCCTGCAGGGGGACGTCGGAGCCGGGAAGACGATCGTCGCGCTCGCCGCCGCACTCTACGCGATCGAGGCCGGGTACCAGGTGGCGTTCATGGCTCCGACCGAGATCCTCGCCGAGCAACACGCCGCCCGGATCGAGGAGCTATTCTCCGACCTTCCGGTCAGGGTCGGACTCCTCACCTCATCCACCAAGGACAAGTCCGAGCTGAAGTCCAGCCTCTCCGCTGGGGAGATCGACCTCCTCGTGGGGACGCACGCCCTGATCCAGGAGGACGTCGCGTTCGCCAACCTCGGGTTCGTGGTGATCGACGAACAACATCGGTTCGGGGTGGTGCAGCGGGCGGCGATCGAGGAGAAGGGGGAGAACGTCGACCTCCTCGTGATGAGCGCCACCCCGATCCCGCGCACGATCGCCCTCACCCTGTATGGGGAGTTCGAGGTCTCGTTGATCGACTCCCTCCCGTATGGGACCCCGCGGATCAGGACGGTGTGGGTGGCAGGAGCGCGCCGCGATGAGGTCTACTCGCAGGTGGGCGACCTCCTCGCGGAGGGGAGGAAGGGATTCGTCGTCCTCCCTCTGGTCGAGGAGTCGGAGAAACTCGACCTGAACGCGGCGGTGCAGACGGCGGACGAGCTGCAGGCCCGGTTTCCCGGCCACGGGATCGGTCTCGTGCACGGCCGGATGGAGAGCGAGGAGAAGCACCGCGTGATGGCCGATTTCCACTCCGGTGCGGTCCAGCTCCTCGTAGCGACAACGGTGATTGAGGTGGGGATCGATGTTCCGGATGCCGATTTTATGGTGATCGAGCATGCTGAACGGTTCGGGCTCTCCCAGCTTCACCAGCTGCGGGGGAGGATCGGGCGGAAGGGACAAGAGGCGATCTGTTTCGCGATCGGGGACGCGAAGACCGAGGAGGCGACCCGGCGCCTGACCGCGTTCTCCCAGCATCTGGACGGGTTCCGGATCGCCGAGGAGGACCTGCTGATCCGCGGGCCGGGCGATCTCCTCGGCACGAAACAACACGGGTTTCTGAGCAGCCTGCGCGCGGTCGACTTGATCAGGGATATCGACCTCATGCAGCGTGCCCGCGCCGCCGCCCGTGAACTGCACAGATCCGGAATCCCGCCGGAGTTGCTGCGAGAGGTCGAACGGAGGTTCGGCGAGGTGCTCCGCTGGCTTCAGGTCTAGTGGATCAGCGTACCCACCTGCTCACCGCGGCAGAGCCGGGCAAGGGCGTCCTCTTCGGAGAAGTCGAACACCGCGATCGGGACCCGGTGTTCCTTGCAGATCGCGACCGCAGCGAGGTCCATCACCCCGTAGCGGTTCTCCAGGAACTCATCGTAGGAGAGCTCCGGGATGAGGCGGGCATCCGCCCTCGTCCTGGGATCGGCGGTGAATACCCCCGGGACGTTGGACGCCTTGGCGAGGAGGTCGGCCCGGATCGAGACAGCGCGGATTGCGGCGGCGGTATCGGTGGTGACGAGTGGGTTTCCCGTTCCACCGGCGAAGATGACGATCGCCCCTTCCTCCAGTGCCGTCCGCGCTTTCCGTGGATCGACCGGGGCGGTGAACCCAGTCGCCACCGCGGACTGGACGATCGCCTCCCGGCCTGATTTCTCGAGATAATCCCGCAGGACAAGTCCGTTCAACACGGTGGCGAGCATTCCGACCTCGTCGGCGTCAATCCGGTCGAGCCAGCCGCCGCGCGCCCCGCGCAGGATGTTCCCCCCGCCGACGACGATCCCCAATTCCGCATCCACGGCGGACAAAACCCGGACGAGTCTTTCGATCTCGTCCGGGGAGAACGGGCCTTCATCCCCCATCAACGCCTCACCGCTCAGCTTGAGGAGGAGGCGTCGAGGCGACATCCTACTCCCCTTCTCCGATCTCGAATCGGGCGAACCGCTTGACCGAGATGTTCTCTCCCGTCTTCTGGCGCAGATCAGCGAGCAGGTCCTCGACGGTGCGGGATGGGTCCTTCACGAACGGCTGCTTGAGGAGGCACGCCTCAGTGTAGAACTTCTTGATTCGCCCCTCGACGATCTTCTCTACGACCTGGGCCGGCTTCCCTTCCTTCTCCGCCTGCTTGCGATAGATCTCGCGCTCGGCCTCCAGGTCCGCCTCGGGAACGTCCTCGGGGGAGACGTAGCGCGGCTTGGCGGCGGCGATGTGCATGGCGACATCGCGGACGAACTCGCGGAACTCGGCGCTGTTGGCGGTGAAGTCGGTGTTGCTCGCCACCTCGACCAGCACCCCGACCCTCCCGGAGTGGTGGACGTACGCCTCGATCCGTCCCTCGTTCGCCTCGCGCCCCTTGTGAGCGAGGAGCTCCCGCCCCTCCTCGCGCAGGATCTTCTTCGCCTTCTCCATGTCCCCGTTCGCCTTCATCAGGGCGCGCTTGCAATCCATGATCCCGACGCCGGTCTCGGCGCGGAGCTTCTTCACGTCCTCACTCTTTATCTCGGTCATCCTCGGTTCCTTCCTCGACTGTCTCTTCTTCCTGGGTTTCTTCCGCCGCAGCGGCAGGTTCTTCTGCGATTTCCTCTTCCACCGACTCCGAGACCTCCACTTGTGCAGCCGCCTCTTCCGCCGCTGCCTCGGTCGGAGCGGCGACAGCCACCGGCTCCCCTTCCTCCTCGGCCGGGGTAGCTGCAGCCGCCTCCTCCATCTCCTGGCGTCCTTCACGCCCTTCGAGGACGGCGTCAGCGATCCGGGAGGTGATCAGGCGGGTCGCCTTGATCGCATCATCGTTTCCCGGAATGGGAAAATCGATCGGATCGGGATCGCAATTAGTGTCGACGATCGCGATCACCGGAATCTTCATGATGTTCGCCTCATGGACGGCGTTCGCCTCGAGGTCCGGATCGATGACGTAGATGAGATCCGGAACCCGCTCCAGGTGGCGCAGCCCGTCTAGATTCCGCTCCAGTTTGGCGAGTTCCCGGCGCAGACGATTCCCCTCCTTTTTCGAAAAGCGGTCGATCGTCCCGTCTTCCATCATCCGCTCGAGTTCCTTCATCCGCTCGATGCTCTTTTTGATCGTGGCGAAGTTGGTGAGGGTCCCCCCGAGCCAGCGCCGGTTGACGAAGTGAGCACCGCAGCGCCGTGCCTCCTCGGCGATCGTCGTCTGAACCTGTTTTTTCGTGCCGACGAACAGGATCTCGGCTCCTCCTGCAACCTGATCGCGGATAAAGAAGTACGCTCGTTTGAACATCTCCACCGTCTGTTCGAGGTCGATGATATGGATCCCCTTCCTCTCGGTGAAGATATAACGAGCCATTTTCGGGTTCCATTTCCGCGTCCGGTGACCGAAGTGGACTCCGGTCTCCAGCAATTCCTTCATGGTCAGAACTTCCACATCACCCTCCCGTGAATTTGTCTTTGTGTTGAAGTATAGCAAACGGGGAAAGTTCCCGCAATCCAGGCCGAACGAAGCGAGTAGGATTTGCACTCCTCGATCCGAGCTCCCACGATGGTCTTGATCCAGGTGTGCCGCCGCGCGCCGGGCAAGAGCTACATTCCCGTAAAACTAATCCTGGATTACGATTTCTCGTTAGGCGTCGCTTGTATGGCAAAGCTTCGAGTACAAACCGATCAGTCGGTGGGGTAAAATCTCTTGTCCGTTTCGTGAAAGGAGACCGCGGTCCCGATGAAAAGCACTCTAGACGAAGTGATAGATAGGCTGCGAGTGGCGCAGCGTGTTCTGGTGATCGGTCATATCAAACCGGATGGGGACGACATCAGTTCCGTCGCCTCCCTCGTGCTGATCTTACGTAAACTGGGGAAGACAGCGGAGGGATGCATTGCAGATCCGATCCCGTGGTTCTACCGCGATCTTCCCGGGGTCGCGGTGATAAAGCCAGTAGATGCTCTGTCGGACTACGATTACGATATTGCAGTGACGGTCGATGCATCTGACCTATCGCGGATCGGTGAAGCGGTCAAACTCCTGCATGGTAATCCTCCCGACATTACACTCGATCACCACAAGACAAACACCGGATTCGGCCGGCTCGATTTCTGTGTCCCTGAGTACGCAGCGACCGCGATGATCGTCTACGAGATCGGCAAGAAACTCGTCGATTACGATCCCGAACTCGCTGCCGCCACCCTGTTGGGTATCGCCACCGATACCGGCTTCTTCAAGTACGGGAACACAGACTACAAAGTCTTCACCTATGCGGCCGAACTCGTCCGGGCCGGAGGGAACATCCAGAAAATCGCCACCGCAGTGCTGGAGCACCGGACAATAAACGAGATCAACCTCATGATCGAAATGTTCAACACGCTGCAAATCGAGGAGGACGGAAGACTCGCGTGGGCATACATCTCACACGAGATGCTTACCCGAAACGGGTGTACAGAGGAAGAAACGGAGGGATTGATCGGTGAGATCCGCGCGATCTACGGGGTAGAGATCGCGATTTTGTTCATCGAATGGCCGGAAAACCACGTTCACATCTCGTTCCGCTCTAAGAATTACGCCGACGTGAGTGAGATCGCCCGCGCCTTCGGCGGCGGCGGCCATGCCCGTGCCGCCGGCTGTAGTTGTAACAACGTGCAACTCCAAACCCTTATGGAAAAAGTTGTTTCCAAAGCGCGGAAAATACTGACTGACCCCGCCCCGTTTCAGTAGAGATTTCAGCAAACCTTCATTGAGGTGACCAGAGTCCCTGCTGTCGTTGACATTCACACTTGACTTAACTATTACTATTGATGTATAGTGTGAACGTGGTGAAAATTGGTCAGAAAAGGGGGTGGTGAAAACTTTTCTGTGTGAGTATCTCACGAGCCAGATGTATCAGGGCCAGACACTCAAATTCAAAGGAGGTACATGATGAAGTGGGGGAAGTATCCGGAGAAGTTTGTAAGTAATCTTCTGGGGTCGAAGGGGTTGTTCATCCTGTTCACGCTGGCGCTGCTCCTTTTGTTGAGCGGGGC
>JAGGSO010000040.1 GCA_021159055.1 Candidatus Bipolaricaulota bacterium
TGGGAGCAACACGATCGTGAAGGTGGAAAACCTGGGAACAGCGACCACGGCCGACGTCAAGGACATCAAGGTCACCCTCACGATCAACGGAACGGACTACACCTGGGGCTGGGGAGCATGGGCACCGGGAAGTCCGATGGAGTTCAACTATGCCGATTTCACACCCGCACCGGCGGACATCCCGGATAATAGCAGTGTCACCGTCACGGTCGAGATGCGGATCCAAGACCAAGGGAGCGTGACCGATGGGCGGACGATCCGCACCAGGGTTACTCTACTGGTCAAGGAAGGAGGCCAATCCTACGAACAGACGGTGACCTCGAGTACAACCCAGACGATCCGCAAGCAGGGGTTTGAAGAGATCGAGGAAGACAGTACGAGTCTTGTATCGGGCACAATGACTACTGGGAGCAGCCTCGAGCAGACCGTCAAGGTTACGGATGATGATGTGAACGCGGACGACATCAGAGCGAACAAGATCTACATCCGCAACCTGGGGACGGCCTCCGGGGACGAGATCCATCAGATCCAGGTGAAGGCGGGTGCTACTACTCTGGTTACCATCACCCAGCCGAACGCACTGTTCGACAACTTTAAAGCGGGGATGACGATTCCGTTCACAACCACCAAACTCGTAGCAGACGATGGAAGCTTGACCCTAAAGATCTACTACGAGATCGGAACCCCGGTCGACGGGCACACTGTCCAGCCGGTGGTGAAAATACAAGGAAGGGAAAACGGTGTCGATTACTGGAGTGACGAGGTCACCTATCCGGATTCGATCGCTCTGTATCAGCCGGGGTTCGAGACCGTGGAGAACGTTACCCCGCCGGAAGGGGGTACAGCTTACTCCGGCCAGCGATTCCTCGCCCAGAAGATCAGGCTGGTGGATCAAGACGAGAACGACGACGACGTAACGATCGGTCCGATCGTGGTTAAGAACACGGGGACAGCGCAGGCCAGCTCCGATGTGGTAAAAATTGAGATCTGGCGCCAGGATCCAGGTGCCGACCCTGTTCTCCTCGGTGAGGCAACCAACCTCGCCGGTCTGCGCACCGCTGGGGTCACAATTTCCACTCCAGATCACAACGTTGTTACTGATAAAGCAACTGGCACGGAGACGTTCCTTAACATCTACGTTACAATAGCCGAACCGGAACAGATGACCGCCGGGCGCACCGTGCAGCTACGCACCCGCGTCCTCCACACCGAGGCAGGGGTATCCTACGATAAAGCGGCGCTCAGCAACCAATGGACGTTGGCGATCAACCACAGACCGGTACCGGATTTCACGTTCAAGAAGGCGAGCACGAGCGCCGCATCCGCGGTTCCTAAGGCGGACTTCACTTACCAGGACACGATCAAGTTCACCGGCACGGCGACCGATCCAGATGGAGACAGCATCGTCGCTTGGCACTGGGACTTCGGGGACGGGACGACCTCGGATGAGCAGAATCCGACTCACCAGTACCCGAACGGGGGGACGTTCGACGTCACCCTGACCGTCACCGATGACAAGGGGCTCACCGGTTCGGTGACGAAGACGATCACCGTTGAGGGGCCGCCGAACGAGCCGCCGGTGGTCGACTTCACCTGGAGCCCGAGTGCTCCTGACGTGGGAGAGGAAGTGACATTCACCCCCACGGTCACCGATCCTGATACTCCGTTCACCTATGCGTGGGACTTCGGGGACGGGACCACGAGCCAGAGCGAAAGCCCGAAACACTCATTCGCCGAGAAGAAGGCGTATACGGTCACGCTCACGGTCACCGATTCCCGCGGTGGATCGACCACGGTGACAAAGACTCTGTCCGTGGGGAACGAGCCGCCGGTGGCGAGCTTTACCGTTTCCAATACAACCCCGGTGGTTGGTGAGACGGTTCAGTTCACCGATACGTCCAGCGATCCGGATGGTGACGATATCACCGCCTGGCAATGGGACTTCGGCGACGAAACCACCGCGGACGAGCAGAACCCGACCCATGCTTACACCGTCGCTGGAACATACACCGTCAGTCTGGTAGTCACCGATGCCAAGGGAGGACAGAGCACGGCGGCAACGCAAGAGATAACGGTGACCGGCCCGAGCAACATCGTCACCTACGCCTACCCGAACCCGGCGACGGCGACGGCGACGATCGTCTACTACCTGCCGGAGGGGACGACCGATCTCGTCCTCCGGGTGTACGACCTCGTCGGAAACCTGGTCTACGAGCACGACCTCGCCGCGGCGGAGTCGACCTATGATTGGGATCTCACCTCGACCTCCGGCGACGAGTTGGCCAACGGGCTTTACTTCTACGTGGTGACGGGGAAGGACGCCTCCGGAAAGGCGATCCGCTCTGCGATATTCAAGCTTCTGATTCAACGATAAGGGAGGGGAACGACTGTGAACCGACTGTACATACTATTTGTAGTGATCCTCCTCGGGCTGGGACTGGAGGCCGCCGGGGCAAGCGCGGTCTCGGTCCTCGACTTTGCCCCCGGTGTGCGCGCGATCGGAATGGGCGGGGTGATGATCGCCCGGATCGACGGGGCGGAGACCCTGTACAACAATCCCGCCGGCCTCACCGAACTTAACGGGATCGGGCTCGGTTCTAGCTACTCCATCCAGCCCGGTATCCTGAGCTACGGCGCGGTGGATCTGACGTTCCCCAACTGGGGACTGGCGTTCCTCAGCCTGAGCTCCGGCGACATCCAGGGGTACGACTCATCCGGGAGCCAGACCGAGGTCCTCTCCTACCAGGATACAGCGTTGGTGTTCGGGTTCGGTATCTCGCCGAAGACCATTCCGTTCATCCCCCATCTCCCGCTCGATTTCTCCCTCGGGGGAAGGCTGAAGTATCTCTCGGTGACGAATGGGGCAGCGAAGGGATCGGGGTTCTCGCTCGATCTTTCCTATCTGATGACCTTCCCCGACCGTCGGCTCGGCCCGGTCTCCCTCACCGATACCACCGTCGGGGTGGGGATGACGAACCTATTCGGGTCCCTCAACTACGAGAACCATTCCGACCCATTCGGGATGACGATCGTGACCGGGGCGGCGACCAAGATCGCCGATCTGGTAACGACCGCGATCGACGTCGACCTGGCCGGTGCCATCCACCTCGGGGTCGAGTACACGCCGGTCTCCACCTTCGCCATTCGTGCCGGGGTGTTCAACCGGCCCGGTGGGATGGCGGTCACCCTCGGGCTCGGAGTCGACGTGCAGGGGTTCATCCTCGATTACGCCTACGTCTCCGGCCCCCTCGGGGGGAGCCATCGGGTTTCACTCTCGATCGATTTCTCCGGGATCGATATCTCCGCGTTCAGCCGCACCTTCCGCCGGATCCTGCCGTAGCAGGGGACAAGCGAACAAGCAAGCAGCAGCGGGCGGTTCATCCGCCCGCTTTCCATTCCTCCTCCAACTCGGCGAGCCGATCGGCGGCGATCGCGGCGCGGATCTCCTCCAGCAGCCGCGTCAGGAACCTGAGGTTGTGGATCGTGGCCAGGCGATAGAACGACAGCTCACCGGCGCGGCACAGGTGGCGGAGATAGGCGCGGGAGTGATGGCGACACGTGAAGCAGTCGCACGTCGGGTCGATCGGGCGGGGATCGTCCCGGAAGCGCGCGTTTCTCAGGTTGATCCGGTGGCGCGGCGCGCCCTTGACGAACACCGTGCCGTTTCTGGCGATGCGCGTCGGGGCGGCGCAGTCGAACGTGTCGATCCCGCGGCGCACCGCGGCGAAGATGTCCTCGATCTCCCCGATCCCGAGCAGGTGCCGCGGCTTTCCCGCGGGCAGGAGCGGGACCGTCCAATCGAGGACGCGGTACATGTCGGCCTTGGACTTCCCGAGCGATCCCCCGATCGCGAACCCGGAGAAGTTCATCCCCCCGATCACCCGCGCGCTCTCGGTCCGCAGGTCCTCGTACGCTCCGCCCTGCACGATCCCGAACAGTCGCTGATGCGGATTGGGAAACGAGCTATCGTTTTGCAGCCTCGCGAACGCGGCGAGCGCCCGCTCCGCCCAGCGGTGGGTGCGTTCCATCGCATTTTTGGTGTAGGCGTAGTCGTGCAGCGGCGAGGTGCATTCGTCCAGCACGAGGATGATGTCCGCTCCGAGCTTGCGCTCGAGCTCGATCACGCTCTCCGGGGAGAAGAACCGGTCCGAGCCGTCGATGATCGAGCGGAAGTGTACCCCCTCTTCGGTCAGTCGCACGAGCGACTTTCCCTGCTTGTAGTTCCCGGGTTGACGCGGTCGGTCCTCACCCGGGAAGATCGAGGCGACCTTCCCCACCCCGTGCTCCT
>JAGGSO010000041.1 GCA_021159055.1 Candidatus Bipolaricaulota bacterium
CCCGGATCCTCGAGCGTCAGGTCGACCGGTATGTCCTCGTCCGCGGCGTAGTCCGTTCCGCCCTCTGTTATCGTGAACGTCGCCTCATACGTCGTGCTGTCAATCTTCTGAAGGTCACCGAGCTCATAGCCACCGATATTGCTTTCAGTGACCAACGTGTAGATCGTCGCCGAATCCGACTGGACGCTGATCGTGGCGGTGACGACATCCCCGATCTTCATCGAAGTGTTCGGGATCGTCACGCCGGTGATCACGGGCTGATTGCCATAAGCCAGAACCATTCCGAAGGCACAAAACATGAACAAGAAAGCAAGAAACCTCTTCAACCGCTCTACCTCCTTGTCCCTCCTTTCTTCCCGGAGATAAAACGATCTTCCGTTTCGGTTTCAAGGATATCACACTGCCTACCCAGTGTGAAGACGAGGCGCATTGGTAACTGATCACCGGAACTTGACCGACATTCGCCGGATGCTGCCTTCCGGACCTAAGCCGAACAGAATCCGATCCCAAGTGTCGGGAGTCGCTGGACACTCCTGAGCGGTCTACTATTCAAGTCAGTTGCGACTCAAGCCTTGAAATTCACGTTAATTTTATTTAGTCAGCGAGCTTAACTTAGGTCAACTTCTCCCGCAGGCGGGCGAGCATGTCGGCGACCATCGATGGGAGGTCGAACTCCGGCTTCCAGTCCCACTCCTCGCGCGCGGCGGCATCGTCGATCCGCTTCGGCCAGGAATCGGCGATCTCTTGGCGGAAGTCGGGGTGAAACTCGTAGGTGAACTCCGGGATGTGTTTCTTGATCTCCAGGGCCAGCTCCTCGGCGGAGAAGCTCATCCCGGCGAGGTTGAAGTCACAGTGGTGCTTGAGCCTGTCGAAATCGGCCTCCATCAGCTCGATCGTGGCGCGGATGCAGTCGGGCATGTACATCATCGGGAGGACGGTGTCCGCACGGACGAAGAAGTCGTAATGCCCTTCCTGCAGCGCCTTGTAGAACACCTCAACCGCGTAGTCGGTCGTCCCCCCGCCGGGGAGGGTCTCGCTCGAGATGATCCCGGGATACCTCACCCCGCGCACGTCGAGCCCGAACCGGCGCACGTAGTAGTTCCCCAGAAGCTCCCCAGCAACCTTGGTCACCCCGTACATCGTGGTCGGGCGGAGGATCGTCTCCTGGGGAGCGGGATCGCGCGGGGTCTCCGGTCCGAATACCGCGATCGAACTCGGGACGAACACCCGCGTCATCCCCCGCGTCCGTGCGACTTCGAGAACGTTGTACAGCCCGTCTATGTTCACGTGCCAGGCGAGGTTCGGCTTTTCTTCCCCCACCGCGGACAGGATCGCCGCCATGTGAAAGATCGTGTCGATTCTGTACTTGTCCACCACCTCTTCTAGCCGGGCGCGGTCGGTGACGTCGAGGCGCGCGAGCGGGCCCGAGTCGCGCAGCTGCGGCGTCGGACCGGTATGATGAAATCCAGCAACTACGTTCTCCGCGCCGTAGCGGTCGCGCAGGGCGAGGGTGAGCTCTGAGCCGATCTGCCCGACCGCACCAGTGACCAGTATCCGTTTCATCTGCTTGCTCAATCCTAGCTCCTTTCCAGAAATTCGTACTCTCCCGCACCACAGCACGGACACCCCGGATTGCGGGAGATCGCCTGCGTTCCGAAGCCGTTATCCCAGAGATCGAGTGTAACGAGTTGCGTGGGGAGTTCCACCTGCCCGAGAATCGTCTTGATGCCGATGGCAACTGCGATCGCTGCCGCCGCCCGGGGGACGGAGTTCAGCAACCCGCTCGTCCCCGCGGTGAGGACGGCGGACTCCGGCGGCGGGTCGGGAATGAGGCAGCGCAAGCACGCCCCTTTCCCCGGGATGATCGGCATCACCTCCCCGTACGTGCCGGCAACCGCGGTGAACACCCACGGGACTCCGTGCTTGACGCACGCATCGTTCACGAGGTAACGGGCCGGATAATTGTCCAGCCCGTCGAACACGATCTCCGCCCCCGCGAGCAGTCCCTCCGCGTTCTCCCGGTCGATTCGGGCTATCTCATATTCGACCCTTACCTCGGAGTTTATCTCCCCGAGCCGAGCGGCGAGGACCTCTGCCTTCAGCCGGCCGACGTCCGCCTCGGTGACGAGTGCCTGGCGCTGGAGGTTGGAGAGCTCAAGGAGATCGAAGTCGACGATCTTTATTCCCCCGACTCCCGCGCGGACGAGGAGCGCGGCGGCGTTCGAGCCGAGCGCCCCGGCTCCGACCACGAGTGCCCGCGTTTCCCGCAGTCGGGCCTGCCCGGCCGGACCGATCTCGGGAAGCGCAACCTGCCTGTCGTAGCGATCAGTCATGCTCTCTCCCTCAAAATGTCGCTGCCACCGTCAGCTCGAACAAGAGGCCGTTGTACATCCCGCCCCCGGGCTTGAGCCCGGCCGTATATGTGGCTGACAGGGATGAACTCCACGTCGCGGAGATCGTCCAGTCGACCCCTCCCCGCAGGCTCCCGTCGAGCCGTCCCTCCCCGGAGTAGCGGCCGTCGAGGACGAGCCGCGCGGAGAGAGCGTCCGCGATCGGGTAGAGGAGGGTGTTCGTTAGGTTGCCGGTCAGGCTCGTTCTCCCCTTT
>JAGGSO010000042.1 GCA_021159055.1 Candidatus Bipolaricaulota bacterium
GACCTCGTCGGGAAGGTCGAGATGCACATCCCGGAGGACGACCCGCGCAACCCGGCGACGATCGCGGATAACGTGGGGGACAACGTCGGAGACGTCGGCGGGCTCGGAGCCGACCTCCTCGAGTCGTTCATCGGGGCGATCATCTCGGTGATCGTCATGGTCCTCTACCTGTACGTTGGGCGGGACAACCCCAGCCTGCAGGGGATCATCTCCAAGCTTGGGTTCGCCGGAGGAATGAACCCGTCCGACTACTGGTGGGTCGTGCTCGCTCCGCTCGTGATCGTCGCCGGCGGGACGTTCTCCAGCCTCATTGCGATCCTGTACGTGCGGGTGAGCGGCCGGGCGGAGAACGTGCAGGGGATCCTGATGCGGGGGACGCGGATCGCGGCACTTCTGACCGCGGTGACCACTTTTCTCTTCTGCTGGTTCTCCCCCCTCTCCCTTAACATCTTCTACGAGGTGCTCCTCGGGCTGATCACCGGAGTGGCGATCGGGTTCTTCTCCGAGTACTACACCTCGACCACCTACAAGCCGGCACGCGAGCTGGCCAAGATGAACCAGAACGGACCGGGGATCGGAGTGGCCGAAGGGCTGGCCCTGGGGATGCTGAGCACCTTCCTTCCGGTCGTCGTCCTCGCCGGGGCGATCATCGGGGCGTATCAGTTCGGAAACTTGCTTGGAGTAGCGTTCGCGGCGATGGGGATGCTCTCGTTCGTGGCGATGACCGTGTCGGTCGATACCTACGGCCCGATCGCGGATAACGCCGGCGGGATCGCGACGATGGCCGAGCTTCCGCCCGAGGTGCGGGAGCGGACCGACAAGCTCGACGCGGTCGGAAATACGACCGCAGCGATCGGAAAGGGATTCGCCATCGGTTCAGCGGCGTTCGCCGCCCTCGGGCTGATCGCCTCCTACCTGTGGTCGGCGATCGGGAGCGCCTCCCAGGTCGTCGCGCCGCAGCTCCCGATTGTGGGACAGATTGCGGCCAATCTATCCCCAACCGGAAGCCCGATCGAGGTGGGGGCGTACGTGATCGCCGGTCTGATCCTCGGGGCAATGGTCCCCTACGTCTTCTCCGCCCTCCTTATCCGCGGAGTGAGCCACACCGCCGGGCTGTTGGTGGAGGAGATCCGCCGCCAGTTCAAGGAGAACCCGAAGATCATGGCCGGGGAAGAGCCAGCCGACTTCAACCGCTGCATCTCGATCACCGCCCACGGGGGACTGCACAAGATGTTCCTCCCAGCGATAATCGCGGTAGTCACTCCGCTCGCGTTCGGACTGATCTTCGGCCGCTACGCCCTCGGTGGGTTCCTGATCGGAGGATTGCTTTCGGCGATCCAGCTCGCCATCTTCTGCGGGAACGCCGGCGGGGCGATGGACAACGCCAAGAAGTACATCGAGGAGGGGCACTACGGCGGAAAGGGCTCCGAAGCGCACGACTCGAGCGTCGTTGGGGACACGGTCGGTGACCCGCTGAAGGACACGGTCGGCCCGTCCCTCGACATCCTGATCAAGCTGATGTCGGTCGTATCCCTCGTGTTTGCATCGCTCTTCCCGATCTACCCAATATGGGGTGGATAGGGAATCGGCAATAAATTGAGATACGACGGGCCCCGCCGCGCGCGGGGCCTTTTTGTTACAGGAGGAAGATCATGAAAAATCCGTTCCTGATCGGTGAAAGGGTCTACCTGCGTCCCCTCGACGAAGCTGACCTCGACCGCTGTCTGGGCTGGATCAACGATCCCGAAGTGATAAGCACTTTAGGGCGACGTT
>JAGGSO010000043.1 GCA_021159055.1 Candidatus Bipolaricaulota bacterium
TCCCACTCCCATGGCGAGCGCCCACCACAGCGGCCCGACCGCGACTCCGCTCGCTTCCAACCCAGCGATGATCGGGATCATCGCCATGGTGAACGGGATGTTGTCCACGATCGCCGACAGGATCGCCCCGCCCCATAGGACTGCGAGGGCGGCGATGGTGATCCCGTGTTCGGCGATCCCGGAGATCTGGTTCGCGATCAGCCCGAGGACCCCGGCTGCCTCCAGCCCGCCGACGATGATGAACAACGAGATGAAGAACAGAAGGACATCCCAATGGATCTCGTGCATCAGCTCCTCGACCGGGGGACGGATCCAGAGGAGGGCGATCGACGCCCCGATGAGGGCGACCATCCCGGGAATCAACCCGATTCGGTCGTGAAGCAGGTAGAGGATGATCGTCCCCCCGAGGACGATCAACATCCGCCGCGCCGTCTTGGGATCGACCAAGGCGCGGCGGGCGTCGAGCTTGGCCAGGGTCTCCGGGTCGGCGGCGTGGCGAAGATCTTTTCTGAAGATGAACAGCAGGATCCCTTGGGTGATGACCCAGGCGACGATCACGATCGGGGCGAGGTGGATCAGGAAGTCGTTGAACGAGAGGTTCGCTGCTGAGCCGATCAGGACGTTCGGCGGATCCCCGATCAGGGTCGCCACCCCGCCGGTGTCGGATAGGATCGCCTCCCCCATCAAAAACGGGATCGGGCTCACCCCCATGATCTCGGCGATCGACAGGGTCACCGGTGCCACCACCATGATCGTGGTCACGTTGTCCAGGACCATGGAGACGACGGTGGTGAGGAGGCCGAGGGTGAGCATCAGCCGCCACGCGCTCCCATGAGTGAGCTGCGCCGCCCGCACTGCCAGGTAGGAGAACAACCCTGTTTTCCCCAAGATGCCAACCATGATCATCATCCCGAGCAGCAGGGAAATGGTGTTGAAGTCGATCGCGGCCGCGGCGCGCGGCATGTCGTAGAAATTGAGCCATCCTCCGACGGCGATCATCATCACCGCCCCGGCGAGTCCGACGATCGTGCGGTGCACCCGTTCGGAGAAGATGCCCGCGTACGTCAACACGAAGATCGACGACGCCGCCAAAATCGGGGGAAGAGCCTGTCCGTTCATGGGCTCACCTTATCACCGTTCGTTTCCCGGTGCAACCCTACTGAATCCCGCGGAAGATGGCCCGGATGAGCATGAGGACCGGGATGATCTCGAGCCGCCCGATCCACATGTTGAAGCACAAGGCGAGCTTGCTCAGGATGGGCATGGTCGGGGACGTGATCCCTACCGAAAGGCCGACGTTCCCCTGCGCGCTCGCGACCTCGAATATCACGTCGGACAGGGTGAACCCCGGCGGGGAGGTGTGGAGGAGGACGATCACCCCCAGCATGAGGAAGACGAGCCAGAGAAAGGTGATCAGTGATGCGTCCTCCAGCCGCTGGCCGACCTCGGCCTGATCGACGACGGTCGGCCCGATCCGGAACGGGACGATCGCTCCGCGGGGCGAGATAATGCGCCGGAACCGCCACTGCACCCCCTTCATCAGGATGATCATCCGGATCACCTTGATCCCCCCGGCGGTCGATCCGGCAGCTCCTCCGAACACCATGCCCGCTGCAAGGACGAGTTTCGCCGTGTCACTCCACGACCGGATGTCCACCGTCTGAAACCCGGTACACGTCATTGCCGACACAAACTGGAACGCTGAATCGCGCAGCGCCCGCACCGGGCCGAGAGCAAGGGAGTTCTCCAGCCCGAGGAACAGGCTCCCGGCGGCGAGGAGAAGGAGGAGCCAGCGGGTCTGGACGTCCTTGATCAGGATTGCGGCATTCCCCCGCATCAACTCGTAGTGGACGGCGAAGCTGATCGCGCCGAAGATCATGATCGGGAGAAGGACGAGCTCGATCGTCACCGAGTGGTAACTGGCGATCGAATTGGCGGTTACCGAGAACCCTCCGGTCGAGATTCCGGTCATTGCGTGGTTCACCGCGTCCCAGATCGGCATCCCCGCCCCCCACAGCATCACCACGCTGATGAACGTGTACAGGAGGAAGATCCACCACATCGTGCGCAGGGTGGAGACGATGCTCGGGTGGATCTTCTCCCCCCGCGCCTCGGCGTAGTACAGGGAGTAGGTCGCTGCCCCTGGTCGCGGCCCGGCGAGGATGGTGAGCATCAACACGATCACCCCCATCCCCCCGATCCACTCGGTAAAACTGCGCCACCACTGGATCGTGTGGGGAAGGAGATCAGCGCGGGCGGCCATCGTGAGGCCGGTTCCGGTGTAGCCGGAGATCGACTCGAAGAACGCACTCGCCGGATCACGGAAGTACGTGAGGGACGGAAATGCGGAACCAGCGCCCCGAGCGAGCACGGCGGTGAGGACGAACGGAAGGGAGCCGAGCAGGGCGACGAGGAGCCATCCGAACGCGGCGATCACCATCCCGTGCTTCAACTTCGTCTCCCCCGCCCCCCGAAACGGAAAGTAGAGGATCGCTCCCAGGCCGAACGAGGTCCCGGCGGTGATCAACAGCGGAAGGAAGGCGAATGACTCGTGGAAAACGACGGGGACGGCAAGGGAGAGGATGGCCATCACCCCTACGACCGGGACGAGGAGCCCGAGGTCGCGCAGGATCGTCTTCAGGTCCTGTGGATCATCGAGGAGTGGTGGCCTCATCCGGTGAGGGTTTCAACGAGCTCGTCGCTCGCCCGCTCCAGGGAGAAGACGGTGAGTACGTCCCCTGCTTCGATCGTCGACTCTCCGGTTGGGATCTCCCGCTTTCCGTCCCGCTCGATCGACATGATCAGGATCGTCGGGGGAAGGATCCCCTTCCGGCTGCTCTCGGCAAGGGTACGGCCGACAAGGGGAGACGTCGGCTTCACTGTGAGACGGAAGACCTGGTCCCCTTGGGAGAGCATGGTGAAGTCGCGCACTGTCGGGCGTTTGGCCGCGTTGTATAGGTGATTCGCTACCACCTCCTCCGGGTTCTCCATCACGTTCGCCCCGAGCTTGCGGAAGAACTCGGCGTGTTCCTTCTTGTTCACGATCGATACGATCGACGGGATCTTCAGCTCGCTGGCGATGGAGACGACCATCAGGTTCACCGCGTCGTCGCTCGTCGTCACGATCAGTGCATCAGCGCGGTCCGATCCGGCCTCGCGTAGGGTGTCGGTGGAGGTGGCGTCCCCGTTCAACACGGTGATGTCGTACATGTTGCTTACCTGGCGCGCCCGCTCCGGATCCTGCTCAACCACGACGACGTTATTCTTCTCCTTGACCGCGATGTCGATCAAGCTCGTCCCGATACTCCCCGCTCCGACAACGATCATGTACAACGTAATCCCTCCCCAAACGGAATCTATGTTAGCACAGTCCGGATCGTCGGTCAACGCCCAGCATGGTATAATTTCGATGCGGACTTGGTAACGGCTGATCGCAGCCGACTCACCGACGATCCTTTTTGCCATCCAGCTTGGGTTTACGGGATAGCGGTCAACTACGCAAGCAGGGGAGGAACTTGTGAAACTATGGCGGGCAGTGCAGGAGGGGGCAGGGATCTCCCGCAGGAAGGCACAGGCCCTCATCCGTGCGGGTGAGGTGTCCCTTGACGGGGACATAGTCTGCGACCCCTACCTCGAGCTGAAACCGGGGCCGGACCGGGTCATCTACCTGCGCGGTCAGCCACTCTCCCTCGCCCCGCGCCTTCCACATGTCTACCTGTACAACAAACCGCGTGGAGTGGTGTGCTCCCACGACGATCCCCATACTGGAAACACGTTAGGGCGAGTACTGCGCGCTGAGGGGTTCATCGGCTACACCTGGGCCGGCCGTCTCGATCGCGACGCCGAGGGATTGATGATCCTGACGAACGACGGTGCCCTGATCTCCCGGCTGACTCACCCCCGCTACGGAGTGGAGAAGGTCTATCACGTGTGGGTCGGAGAACGGCGGCAAGACGATGAGATGTGGGGTATCCTCGCGCGGATGCGGGAGGGGATCACCGATGCGGGGGACAAATTGCGCATCCTAGATGGAAAGCTTGACGGGAAAAGAATCATCATTACCTTGGGGCAGGGACATAAGCACGAGATAAAGCGGTTGTTCGCCCACTTCGGACTCTCCGTGATCCGACTGCGGCGGGTGGCGATCGGGCCGATCCGCCTTCCCCCCGAGCTTTCCCCGGGCGGGATCAGGCACCTAACTGCCCCGGACGCTGCGCGTCTCTACGCCGCGGTTGGATTGGAACCGCCCGCGGACCTATAATTCGGCCATGCGCCTGGGAATTGTCCAATTCAACCCCCGTGTTGGGGATATCGATCGTAACCTGGAAGAGACGATCGCCTATATCTCCCGCGCCCGGGACGCCGGCTGTGATCTCGTCGTCTTTCCCGAGCTCTCGCTGTGCGGCTACTTCCCGTTTGACCTTCTGTGGCGGCACGGGTTCGTCGCGCGGATGGAGGAGGCCGTCGCGGAGGTGGTAAAGAACTCAAGCGGGATCGGAGTGATCGTCGGGGGGATCTCGGCGCGGCGGATCCGCACCGGAGCGAACCTGACTGACCCTTCTTCCCTGGTCGACGGAGGTGGAATCGATCTCTACAACAGCGCTTTTCTGATCCACGACGGCCGCCTGGTCGGCGAGGAGCAGAAGCTCCATCTCCCCACGTTCGACGTCTACCACGAGAAGCGCTACTTCACCCCTGGGGACGGGGCGCAGGTGTTCGAGTTCGATGGGGAGACTATCGGGATCAACATCTGTGAGGACCTGTGGGTGGAGGACGGTCCGACCGACGCCCAGGCGAGCCTCGGGGCGAAGCTGGTGATAAACATCTCCGCCTCTCCGTTCTTCGCAGGGAAGGGGGAGATCCGTCGGAACCTGGCCGCACGGAGGGCGCGGGAGAATGGGGTGACGCTGGTCTACGTCAACCGCGTTGGTGGGCAGGACGAGATCGTGTACGACGGGGGGAGCTTTGTCACCTCCCCCCAGGGGCGGCTCCTGTTCCAAGCCCCCTATTTCAAGGAGGGATTGTACACCTTCGATCTCGACCAGCTCAGTCCGGTCCCGCGGCAACAGGAGGATCGGATCGGGCTCATCCACGCGGCGATCATCCTCGGGATAACCGATTACGTCAAGAAAAACGGGTTTTCGCATGTGCTCGTCGGGCTCTCCGGCGGAATCGACTCCGCCCTCGTCGCCGCCCTCGGGGTGGAGGCGCTCGGCCCGGAGGCGGTGACCGGGGTGTTCATGCCGAGTGAGATCACCTCCGAAGAGAGCAGGACCGATGCGTACGAAACGGCGCACCGCCTCGGAATCGAGATAATCGAAGCACCGATCGCTGGGACATTGGACGCCGCACGGGCTGCTTTGCCGGCTCCCCCGACCGGGCTCGCCGCGGAGAACCTGCAGGCCCGCATCCGTGGCACCCTGCTCATGACGCTCGCCAACGCGCGGAACTCCCTCGTCCTTGCCACCGGGAACAAGTCTGAGATCGCGGTCGGGTACAACACCCTGTACGGGGACACCGTTGGAGCGATCGCGCCGATTGGGGACCTGCTCAAGGATGATGTGTACAAGCTTGCCGACCGGCTCGGGGATCTCATCCCCCCGCATGTAAAGGAGAAGCCCCCTACAGCCGAGCTTCGCCCCGGACAGCAGGACGAAGACGATCTCCCCCCGTACCAGCTCCTCAACTCGATCCTACGTCGATTAGTGGAGGAAAACGCATCGCGGGAAGAGTTGATCGCGGCGGGGTTTCCGGCGGAGACAGTGGACGAGGTCTTGCGCCGCTACTACCGGAGCGAGTACAAGCGGAATCAGCTCCCTCTCGTGATCAAGGTGTCACCGAAGGCGTTCGGGATCGGGCGGCGGTTCCCGATCACCCACCGCTATCAGGGCTGATCCTCCGTATCCGTTCCAGCTTACTCTGTAGCTCCCGAGCGTAGGAAGTGGATGGGGGAAACAATCGGTCGAGTGATATCCCGTTGTGGTGACGGTTGGAGTGAAGTAGTCGCCCACCCCCGATGTACAACCCCACGTGCCCGGGGAAGAAGCAGAGGTCCCCAGGACGCAGCTCGTCGAGTGGGACCGGAACGCCCTGTTCACGTTGTTCAGCCGTGTCACGGGGAAGCCATACATTGAAGCAGAAGTGGAACAGCCGCTGGATAAACCCAGAACAATCGAACCCGAATGGGGAACCTCCCCCCCACAGATACGGGGTTCCGACAAGGGTAAGACCCAATCGGATGAGCTCCTCCCCGGGCATCCTTTTCTCCGCCGGGACCGCTGCGGCCCGGGGAATTCGGCCGACCACACCGCTCGGCAGCGGGATCAGTAGGGAATCCGCTTCGGGACGGGCGGCAAACCGTGTGTCCAACGTGAACCTAGTGATTATCCCGTTCGTCCTCTCCTCCTGGACCGGAACGATCGGGACGGAGATCTTCCACTCATTATCCCTTTCGTTCGGGTTCCAGGACGCGATCCGATGTCCCTCTACGAAACCACGGTAACCGTCCGGGGTTTGAATCAACCGCCAGTCTCCCGCTGGCGCGAGCTCTTGCACCTCCGTCCCGAACAAGGCCTGTGATACCCGCTCGCTGCGGTGATTCGGCTCCTTCCTCAGGTCCACGATGTTGACGATTATGCGTTTCATAGTAAAAATTGGGGGATCCTTTCTTTATCGATGATATCCTCTACTGTCTCCCGCTCTCGAATAAGATATGCCTCCTCCGCGCGGACGAGAACCTCCGCGGGAAGTGGGCGGGAGTTATACCGGGAGGACATGCTCGCACCGTACGCGCCGGTATGTAAAATCGCAATGTAATCCCCTTCGCGAACGGGCGGCAGGGTGACCGCAGTGGCAAAGATATCTGCGCTCTCGCATATCGGCCCCACTACCCGAACCGTTTCCTCCCCTTCCCCTTCCTGCACTGCCAGGATTCGATGCTCGGCTCCGTACAGGGCGGGGCGGATGAAGTCGTTCATTCCAGCGTCGATGATGACAAACGGACGTGCTGCGGTCGGCTTCCGATAGAGAACGCGAGCGAGGAGCACTCCGGCGGCGGCGGTGATCTCCCTTCCCGGTTCGAGGATCAGCGTGCCCTCGAAACCTTCGAGCGCGGGAAGGACGGTTCCCGCGAGCTCCTCCGGGAGGGGTTGCCCCTCTCCTGATTCTGGGACGGCCAACCCGCCGCCGAGGTCGAAGTATTTGATTTTAATCTCTTCTTCGGCGAGGGATTCCATGATCCGGACGAGCACTTCCGTTCCGGTTCGAAATGTAAACAGATCGACGAT